>CAIVAP010000047.1 GCA_903903945.1 uncultured bacterium
CATACTCACCTGAATGTTCGACTGAGTAACGCCAATCTGGCCGGTAGAGTCGTCGACGGTTGCGGCGCAGGCAATATCATCGAGACCGTCGCCGTCAAGATCGCCGGCACATACGAGGCTGGCTGACCGATTGTTAGCAGCGCCGGTTCCCTTGGTTTTGATCGCAACTCTGGAAGTCGTCGGCGTGCAGACTTCCTGGATACCGTTTTCCGGCGTACCATCGCCATTATTATCAAAGAAAAGCGACCGGCTGGCACTGAATCCGTCGCAATCGTCGTCCTTCCCCGAAGATGAAGAAGGAGCGCTGTATCTTAAACTGCTAGAACACTGGGTGCGATTGGCTTTTTCCTTGGCTTTCATGAGCTTGGCTCCTCCGCCCGGAAGCGGATCGGTAACCGAGACTTCACGGTAGACCGAATCGGCAGTGCAAACCTGAGTGCTGAAGTTTTCGGGTGTGCCGTCACCGTCAAGGTCGGCCTCAACGGAGCTTGCGGCGACCAGCGAGTCGGCCTTCAGCATGGCAACTCGCCCCTTGTCCGCGCCAGTACCCTTGGTATTAATTGCAACTGACGAGCCGGTGGGAAGTATCGACTGAGATATTACAGCATCCGGCAAACCGTCGCCATCCAGATCGCCAATCTGAGACATGCTTGAGGATTCAGGGGACGTTTTCATCACGATGTTCTTGTATTTGGCCTTTCCGGCACGTTGCCCGCTTAGTTCAAATGTACTTGAATCATTGTCTGCTGCTATTCTCGCAACATGAACACCGCTCTCATCGATCGCAATACTTGATCGTCCATCATCGCACTGTTCGCGGACTGAGCGCTCAGCGACGCCGTCGCCGTCCAAATCGGCTTCAACCGAACTCGCAGCGACCAGAGAGTCGGTCATGCTGCGAACTCCTCTAGTCCCGCCAGTCCCCTTGGTGTTGATTGCATGTTTGGCACTGGTGGCGTCGGCGCTTGAGGAAACGCTGGTTTCAGGCACACCATCACCGTCATCGTCGACGGTGCATGCAAGACTGGCCGAAGCACCGCCGGCAAAGGGGATCGAAGAAATCGCAGAAAGCGACGCAGTCTTTGCGTTGGAAGCGCCCGTTCCTTTTGTCTTGATTGCCATGCTGGAAGTCGTCGGAGTCAAGCGCTGCGAGAATTCGCTTTCCGGCACGCCATCATCATCGGAATCAGTATCGCGGTAATCAGTTAGAGAATCCGGCATCACCCGTAAGACGAGATTCGAGTATTTTACCTTGCCCGGCCGCTTGCGGGCGATATGTAATTCCGATTGGTCGGAAGACGAGCTAACGTCAAGAAATCCGTCGCCATCAAGATCACCAACAGCAACACGACCCGGCGAGGTCTGGATATCACCCGACACGCTGCCGGAAGCTACCGCATAGGGGGCAGCCGATAGGGGAGTACGGGGAGAAATCGGTGACGAACCTGCAATCTGAATCTGAAGATAGCGAACAACGCCGCTACCTCCACCACCACCGGCGAG
>CAIVAP010000048.1 GCA_903903945.1 uncultured bacterium
TGCCGGACGCCCGGGTATGGGCAAAACGGCTTTTGCGTTGCGTATTGTCGAAAACGTGGCGGTCGAGCAAGCAAAGCCAGTCGTGATCTTCTCATTGGAAATGTCCTCCGAGCAGATTGTGCAGCGCATGCTGGCTTCTCGGGCGCGCGTCGACTCTCATCGTCTCCGTACCGGTCGCCTGCATGACCATGAATGGACGAATCTCAACATTGCTGCCGGACCACTAGCGGAATCACCGATCTTCTTGGATGACTCCGCCACAATGACCGTCTGGGACCTTCGCACCAAGGCACGGTTGCTAAAGAGCCAATTTGATATCGGTCTGGTTGTAGTTGACTATTTGCAGTTGATGGATGCCGGCGGACGAATCGAGAATCGTCAGCAGGAGATATCGCTGATCAGCCGGTCTCTCAAGGGCCTTTCAAAGGAATTGAATATCCCGGTGATCGCCTGCAGCCAGTTGTCACGACAGGTCGAAACCCGCGGTGGTGAAAAGCGACCGATTCTGGCCGACTTGCGCGAATCAGGCGCTATCGAGCAGGACGCCGACGTTGTGATGTTTGTCTATCGCCCGTCGGCTTACAAACTGAGCGAAGAAGAACGCGAGCAGTTGAAAGGCACCGACGAGGAGAAACTTGCGGAGATCATCGTAGCCAAGCAGCGTAATGGCCCGACCGGTACTGTCAGGCTGACATTCATCGACGAGTACATCAGGTTCGAGAACCGTGACGCAGTGCGCACAGATTCCGCTTATCCCAACGTGCCCTTCTAATGGCGCCGCAATGAACACGAAGTCAAACGACAAAACCATATATGTCTGCTCTGCCTGTGGTAGAAGTTTCTCTCGCTGGATAGGCAAATGTCCCGATTGCGGCGAGTGGAATACTATTATCGAAGAGAAGGTGACGGCTGCAAGACCGAAAAATCGTAGTGTTGTCCCCGAGACTGACGCCACTCCCATAACCCGATGTCATACGCGGCAGCAGACGATGATCCAATGCGGCATAGATGAATTTGATCTACTGCTCGGCGGCGGTCTCGTCCCTGATTCGTCCATCCTGATCGGGGGCGAGCCGGGAATCGGCAAATCGACACTGATGCTACAGGTAGCGGGGGGCTTGGCAAACCAGAACCTGAATGCGCTCTATTGCACCGGCGAGGAATCGACCCAACAGATCGGCATGCGTGGCAAACGGGTCGGCGTCCGCAGCGAACTTCTGCAGATTGCCGCTGTGCGCGAGCTGCCACAAATCTATGCTTTGATCGATCGAATCAAGCCGGCAGTCGTGGTTATCGATTCGGTGCAGACCTTGTACGATCCCGAGTTAGAATCCGCTCCCGGTACCGTCAGCCAGATACGTTCCACGGCAGCCGAGCTGGTCGACTTCTGCAAACGCGGCGAGATGCTGCTGGTGCTGATCGGCCACATTACCAAGGATGGCGCAATAGCCGGGCCGAAGATTCTTGAGCATCTCGTCGATGTGGTGCTGTACTTTGAAGGTGAGAGCCACAATTGGTTCAGGTTGCTGCGCGTCAAGAAGAACCGCTTTGGTCCGGCCTCGGAGATCGGCATTTTCCAGATCGGCGGAGAAGGATTGTTTGCGGTCGGCAATCCATCCGAGTTGTTTCTGAACGAATATCCCGAAGACATCCCCGGTCGTGCCGTGGTCACTGCCGTCGAAGGGCAGCGTCCACTCCTGTTGGAGATACAAGCGCTGGCAACTCAAACTAACTTCGGTTTCCCACAGCGAGTATCCTCCGGCTATGACTCCCGACGATTGGCTTTGATGCTCGCCATCCTGGAGAAGCGGCAGCGGATACAGTTCGGCCAGCGCGATGTGTTTGTCAATCTGGCAGGGGGACTCAAAATCGATGATCCGGCGCTTGACTTAGGACTGGTTGCAGCTTTGATATCATCTGTTGAAGATATACCGGTTCAGCCGCAGACAGTACTGATTGGTGAAGTTGGTCTGTCGGGCGAAGTTCGCGCCGTGCCTTACGCTGAACGCCGCATAGCCGAGGCTGCAAAGCTCGGATTTCAGAAGGTCATCCTGCCAAAGAAAAACCTGAGAGGATTGAAGCCTCGGAACGACATCGCACTCGTAGGCGTAGAGAAACTCCAGGAGCTTCCCAAGGCCGCATTAATGTAGGGCAAAGCTTCCGGAATTGGAAGAGCTGGCGAGTAGCGCTGAACGTGCCAGCTTTTTGAAGCGAGCGGGGCTGACCGGATTGCGTTCCACTGTGACTGTTGAAAAACCTCGGAGTTGTCATTGCGAGGAGTCAGGGCGGGAGAGAGAGGGGAGGGGCAATGACGACGAAGCAA
>CAIVAP010000049.1 GCA_903903945.1 uncultured bacterium
CCAGAGACGCTTTCAGCGTCTCGATCACATAGTCTATCTCCATGTTTTTTTCAACGGCGATCTGGTTGAGCGCCTCGAGAATATCGTATTGCATCACCCGCTCCGACTTCAAAATATTATCTTTCCCTTGACGATATCGCCCAACGGACAACGCTCTTCCCCGTCGCCAGTCCTTAGCGTTAGCGTCCGATCATCAACTTGCACGATCTCACCCAAGCGCTCACTATTTCCCTGCGAGTTCTGGATGAACAACCTCACAGTCTCGCCAATTTTCCGCCGGAAATCGGCAGGAGTCACGAGCGGTCGGTCCAATCCCGGGGAGGAGACTTCCAGAGTGTAGCGGCCTTCCAATGGGTCCGAGGTGTCCAGCAAAAAGGATACCTGATGCGAAACTGCCGCACAATCGTCAATTGTGACACCGCCACGCTTATCAACCAGGACTCTGACCAGCGCATTCGCTTTTCGCTGCACAAGTTGAAGTTCCACCAACTCGCACCCGTACTCTGTGACCACTGGATCGATAATTGCTGTCAGCCGTTCCTCCAAACTCTTCTGATAGGCGCTCTTCATAGTCAAAGCCCGCACAAAGCGTGACACGAACTAATCGTGTAGTCTGTTATGATACGAAATTCCGGTCGGGGGCGCAACTAAAATAATTGACTGACAACACTTTGCGCGGCAGCGAGTTCCTTGTCATTCGCACTTGTTTTAGACATAGTCCGACAAAGCAGTCAGCGGCCGACTTGGCATCTGCGACATTGTCTTGGGCTGACGAGCGTGCAACATTAACAGCGGCAGTGATGTCGTTCTGCCAAGACTAAGTAACATTTAGGGTTGCGCTGGATGGGTTGAATCGGCTGGGACCGCCCGGAAGGACTGCCGATTCCAACTAAAACAGATAGTGCGAAACGCTTACACTCGCACTGTATGACTCGTAGTTGCTCTCGTATAGATAGGTTGCACTACTTTTAGGATATCGCTGATCGCTATACTCGAGAGCAAAACTCAAACTTGTGGGAATCGATAGTCGGTAAGTCATCCGCAAGGAGACTCCGTATTGGTGACGATCTAAGGATCGCTTTGAGCTTCCACTGCCAGCGCCTTCGGTTGTAGTTAGTTTGTAACTCTCATATGTCAACTGCCCTCTTAGAACCGCGCTGGTTCTGGAATTCATGATGTAGGTCAGTGTTGCCTCACCGTCGAGCGAAACATAGTCGTCGTAGTCAGTTCTTCCACCGAATTCGGACTTCCTGTACGTATGGAAGTAGTATCGACCGGCAAGATCCGTGTCAAACTGCCACTTCAGGTCAATAGCTCTATGGCAATCAGCCTGCAACTGCATGTACGGAAATGAGGAATGCTCTGTGGCTTTGCTACGCGACACCACCTCATTGTGCTCAGACGTTATGGTATCGATAACACTCGGATTCTCGATCAGATATCGCGTGTTGATTCTTGTGGTCACATTGAACGATGAATCATTATTTCTCATGTAGTCGTTCGCCAAACCACATCCAATCGATACCTGCCAACCAAAGCGCCGGCTGGTTCGCGGGAAGTAGTTCCAGACGTCCTGAACGATCAGGGCGGAGGAAAACCCTTGTTTCAGTATACCTTGCTGCTCAAGATAACCAAGAATTGTCTGCATTGACTCAATGAATCGGATTCGATTGTCGATCGCATGCTGAAGGGCATTCTGGTAGACCAAGGCGGATAGTTCCTTCATTTGCTGGGTGCTTGGCTCTGCCTCCAAGAGCGACCGGCTCCTTAGTTCATCCATGATGTAAAGCGATGTTGCTGCATACCAGCCCTCATAGATGTGACCGAACCCGAATGCTCCGTTAATGTCAGCGGAAAAAGTGAACTGGCGGTTTCTTGATTGGTAGCTATACAATGAAAGCTGCGTTTCCATAGAGAGGGAGTCGTCTGAAGCTCGCTGGGCTTCGTAGAGCATTGCATGACGGTTTCCCGGTGCATGGCTATAGCTCAAACCCAGATGATCGTCGGTCATTACAAAGAAGTCTCTCAGGACGTATTTGAGACCAGAAAGAAACGGCCTGGCAGATACCGCATAGTTGTGATAGGAGTTGTCCGAAGTCGAGCGCCTTTCGTAGTACTTCCCCCAATCATGATCTTCGTCATTATTCTTACTATAATTGAGATTCGTTGTCAGGTCTGCGCCACACCGAAGCTTGAAGGGGACCGTCTCATACCTGTATTCTCCACTGCTGCCGAGATTGAAATAGTGATTGTGGCTGTTCGACTTCCCATCGCCGGTTTCTAGTAACACACTACCAGTCTGAGATTCCCTAACTGACGAATTGCTGCTGTTTTGGTTGCTGGAGTTTGCCCCACCCGTAATCTGCAACCGCAAATCCGTGAACTTCTGCGGAATGTAGTCTGGTATCTTGAATGTGTCTTCGCCTGCCTCTAACGATCGGGTAGTTGGTAAAACAGACAATAGCAGAAGAAAGCATGAGGTGAATGCAAGCGGACGATTCCTGCCCATAGACAACTCCTGACAACAGTAAAGACTCTTACCTACCGTAAGAATAGGTAATGCTCTCGCGAATGTCAAGACAAAATGGACAGAATTGGAGCAGTGTTGTGGTTGAGAGTGAGCCGAACTCACTCCACCCACACCTTTGCGACTTTCCAGCTTGTCAGGCGTTCGTCATAGCAGAGTTGGAAGAAATTCGATGAGGAATCAACCACGGCAAAATACCGAAGCTTCGATTGGCCAACATCGCTGGCCCAATCACCGGTAATGCGGGTAACTTTGTAGACCTTGCCACGCCAGCGAAAACGGCATGGTTTCAGTTTGTTCCGCTCAAAAAGAGCGATCACTTCGATATCGTCGTCCAAATCTTGATACATTTCGTCTGACCCGTCTTCCCTCCGCGGTCAGGATTCCTGAGGCTGTCCAGTAAGCTTCTTACCCTCTCCCCTTGCCCCTCTCCCTGGCAGGGAGAGGGGTTGGGGGTGAGGATGTAAGACGTCATAATGCTAGAGCGTCGCCAATCCCGCTACATCTTTCGCATCAGGCCGACGACCTTGCCTGCGAGATAAAATCCCGGCGCGCTGCGCTCGATGATGATCGGACCGAAGGCATCATTCTCCGGTTGCAGGCGAATTCGTTTGCGCTCGGGGTAGTAGCGCTTGACCGTGGCTTCATCGCCAATCACGGCCACAACAATGTCGCCCGGATCGGCTGCCGACTGTTTGCGAACCAGCACAAAATCGCCGTCAAAAATACCGGCGTTTTTCATGCTCTCACCTTTGACCCGCAGCGTAAACAAATCTCCGGAAGGCGCAAATGACCGGTCAACCACAATCCGCTCGCTGATATTTTCCTCCGCCATCAGCGGCATGCCGGCTGCAACCTGACCAACCAACGGAACCATCATCGCCTCGGCGTTTTCTTTGACGAGCTTGATTCCGCGCGCGACCGAAACTGACTTGGCGATGTAGCCTTTCTTGATCAGGGCGCTCAGTAGCGAGCGGACACCATTGGTCGATGTAATACCGAATTTCCGTCCGATCTCGCGGATCGTCGGCGGTTGGCCGTCGCGATTGATGCGTTCTTCGATATAGGAGTAAATCTCTCGCTGCCGTTCCGTAAGGTCCTCGTAAGGTACCATTTCAACCTCCTGTCAGAGCGATTCCTTGCTCTTTAGTGATAATACTGCACGTGTGTGCAGTCTGTCAATCATTTTAATCGTTTTTTTGGCAAAAATGTTTAGACGCGATTTGCCGATGTTTGTATAAAGAGGGAAATATTCGTAAAGGAATCTGCGCTAAGACCGTGAAATTGATAGCGATAACTTCACCAACTGAAACGGGTTACAAGCGCGGCCTTTCTGCCGACAGTATACAGCAACCGCGAGAGCATCTGGCATTTGCTCTGACGGATGATTAGGTTGTCGTAGGACATGGAGTTAGCTATATTGGTGTCCAGAGGAATGGTTATGCATAGATTCGTGGTATTGATATTGGTTGCTCTACTTGTTGCTGGCAGTTCTCTATGTGCGCAGCAAAAGGGGCCACGTCTCCTGGTCGTGCAACCGGTATTCGATTATGGCTTTGTGCCGGATTCGAGCAAGGTGGCGCATACCTATTGGCTCAACAACATTGGCACCGACTCGCTTAAGGTCTTCAGCGTAGAAGTGACCTGCGGCTGCACGAAGGCATCGGTTGACAGGGGTGTGGTCGCTGTGAATGATAGCATGCCGTTGGAAGTTGTTTTCGACAATCTAAACCGACTCAAGAAACAGACACGCACGACGACCGTTCTTTCCAATGATCCAGCCAGCAGCAAATATGAGGTCTCGTTTAGGTGTTTTACTTATGTGACTGGCGAACCGACCGGTCCCGTTGCGATAACCAAGAATAAGCGTTTGCGGTTGACGACATTAGACCAGGGCAAAGACGTCGTGGTTACGATAAAGAACGTCTCAAAGGAGCCTCTGGAGGCAAAGCTGATCGCCTATCCGTCTGAGCTTGTCTCCGTTGAGTTGCCGCAGGGAGCGTTGGCCCCCGGAACCAAGGGCGATATTCTTGTCCGCGTGAAAAGCGAAATCAAGAACAAGAACCAGCTCAAGAGCTTCACGTTCGAGATGTCGGACGCGGTAAGATCGCGTTATACCATTCCCATTAGAATGTCCGAGCCGATTTCCGCGCTCAAAAGACCGGAAAAAGGGCTCTAAGCTTTTTTGATGCTTGACTTAAAACTGATTGAAGACTAAATTAGTCAAGTGAAACTAGATGCTAACTATATGGAGGACAAGTGCGGAACACAATCCTGATTATTATGTCCGCCCTGCTGATGATCTCCGTAGTGGTGCTCGGTCAAGAGGTTAAAGGCACCGGCGCTAAACTCTTTATCGATCAGACTACATTCGACTTCGGGTACGTTTTCGGAGGCGAGGTGGTCAGCCACTCGTTTTTCTTCCTCAGCAAGGGAACGGATTCGCTGAAAATCCTTAAAGTCCAGCCTGGCTGAGGCTGCACCAAAGCTCCACTTAAAAAAGAAGTGGTCGCTGTCGGTGACAGCGCAGAAGTTGAGTTGATCTATACCTCGGCCAAAGGGCACGGGGGGGTGTTTAACAAGAGCGCTACGGTAACTTGTAACGACAATGATCGCGGCAATTTTCAGATCTCCCTGAAGGGCAAGGCTTACGAAAAGCCTGACTCCTTGACGCCGCTGACACTGTCTGTGGGTGTGATGACCTGGGATCCGCAGACGAAATCGAAAGAGGCGAAACTGGTCGTCAAGAACGTCTCCAAAGGTACTTTGAAGATGCATCTTGTAAGCCAGCCGTACGGCTATCTGAAGATCTCTCTTCCCGATGGGGACATCAAACCGGGCAAGGAGAAAGAGATCAAAGTGAAGATCGATTCGTCGGTGAAAGACGTAGACTTCAAGAAGTCGTTTACATTCGAAGTTAACGATTCCACCGGCACTCGCTATACGGTGCCGACGATTCTCGCCAAGCCGGTGATTATACCGCCGATTCAAAGTGCGCCGGAGAAGAAAGTCGTCGCGCCGCAAGATACGACTACGAAGACGAACAAATAGCGTCTGTCTGGTTGGGGGATGATTCTTTGTGAAGGCGCCGCTCTTACGAGTGGCGCTTTCGATTTGCGGTGAGGCTCAACAATATCTCGTATTTACAACTCACTCGTCAGTGGGATTCTGATTGTGTAACCTACGAAGACGAGTGCTTGTTGTTACTTGCGGAATTTGTTGAAAAAGTCGCGGTAAGCAATGCGCAGAGCTTCCTCGGAAATCTCAAGGCCGCTGTTGTGCGATCCTTTGATCTCAACGAACGACTTCTCCCCTATCGCAGCGCCGTATAGTTTTCTTCCAAGCTCGAACGGTATCACTTCATCATCCGGACTGTGAATTACGAGCACCGGCTTGTTAAGCGACCGTAGGATCTCCTCCGAGTCATAGCGCTCGCGCAGTAGAAACGAAATCGGTAAGTACGGAAACGCTTTCCTGCCAACATCAACCATACGGTTGAATGTTGATTCAAGAATGATGCCGTCGACAGGATAGAGCGTCGCGAACTTGACCGCAACTGCTCCCCCAAGAGAGCGTCCCAACGCCACGATTTTCGCGTCCGGAGGTAGCGAACTGGCCAGATACTCGGAAAACGTCTTAAGGTCAGTAGTAATTCCGCTCTCTGACGGTGTTCCCGTGCAATTGGCGTAGCCGCGATATTCGAAAGCATAGACATTGACGCCGAGTTCGCGCAGCGATTTATACATGCCGGTCGAGTTTGAAATGTTTTCGGCATTGCCGTGGAAATAAACGACATTGACAAGCGATGATTCGGCGGGAATAGACCAGACTACGAACTTCACCCCGTCGGGCGATTGCAGCATGAGTTCGTGATACTCCAGACCAATAGCTGCGGGAGTCGTCAGTATCTGCCGGTATGGGTGGTAAATCAGTTGCCGTTGCATTAGAAACGCCGCGATGCAGACCACCAGATAAACGCCGGCGACTATTACAATGACAGGCAGCAAGAACGTTCTCACCTTTCTCACAGCTACTTGATATTCGGTCTTGCTGTTGTTAGACGACAACTCATGCGGCCAAACGCAAGTAGATAAGCAACGCCGGCGCCGCAAAGACCAGCGAGTCAAAACGATCCAGGATACCGCCATGACCCGGGATCAAGTTTGATGAATCCTTGACCGAGGCTTCGCGTTTGAAAATCGATTCCACCAGATCGCCGAGTTGCCCGAAAAACGCGATCACCAACGCGGGTGGGATCAATTTGATGAAGCCGACATCGGGCAGGAAAATAAAGTTGAAAATTCCCGCTGTCAGGATGCCGCCGGCAAAACCACCGAAAAAACCGACGACGGTCTTGTTGGGGCTTATTGCCGGAGACAGTTTCTTCTTTCCCCACTGCCAACCGAAGTAATAGGCAGCCGTATCGATAATCCAGATAGAAGCAAACAGAAACGTTACCCATCCGGCAGCCTGTTTGGGGTCAACCACGGCGTCGCTGCGAATCAGAATCAGACTCGTAAAACCGACCGTCAGGTAAAGCATCGCAAACGCAGCCAAGGCCATTGATCGGCCAATATCGCCAAGCTGACGCGTAAATACATGAGGTAGCGAGACCAAGAAGATGAGCGCTATGACCGACTCGAAAAGGAAACGGCTCTGCAGATACTGAACCGAGATCGCCGGGAAAGCCGCCAGCAGGATCAGCAGCAACTTCTGCCAGAGGTGCAAACGGATGCCGGTCAGAGTAAAGAATTCCCAGAGCGATAAGACGATCAGCGCCTCGACAAGAACCAGAAAGACAAAGCCGCCGACATGAAAGACATACAGAAGCAGCGGGATGAACACCACCGCAACCAGCAGTCTTAAAGCCAGATTGCGGGAAATCATAGCTTACCGAACCGCCGTTCTCGCTTCTGATATTCGAGGATAATTTCGAGGAACTCCTTCCGGTCGAAATCAGGCCAAAATGTGTTCGTGACGTAGAGCTCCGTATAAGACGTCTGCCAAAGGAGAAAATTCGATAAGCGGAATTCGCCGGAAGTCCTGATCAGCAGGTCAGGGTCAGGCAATGGATGAGTGAAGAGATACTCCGCGAATTTTCCTTCATTCAGATCGCTCAGCTTGATCCGATTCGCTTTGTACTCCCGCGCAATCCGTTTGACCGCCTCGAGGATCTCCATCCTGCCGGAGTAGTTGAGCGCCAAATTGAGCACCAGACCGGTGTTCTTTGAGGTTCGCGCAATCGCGTGCAGCAGTGCTTTCCGACGAATAAACGGCAACTGCTCGATCTGCCCGGTGGCAATTAGTCTGACATTATTCTTGATCAGATCGCTGAGCTGCGATCTCGCCGTGTCGTTAAGTAGTTTGAAAAGGAAATCGATTTCTGATTTGGGGCGTTTCCAATTTTCGAGACTGAAAGTATACAAGGTGAGATACTTGATGTGGATCTGGCCGCAGATTTCGACGATAGACCGCACGGCATCGACGCCGGCGCGATGCCCGGCAGAGCGATCAAGTCCCCGCTTCTCCGCCCAACGCCCGTTCCCATCCATAATAATGGCAACATGAACCGGCAACTTTTCGGGAGAAATCTTCTCCGCCAGCGCCGAGACTTCCGCACTGAGCTTCTCGCTCAGACCGCCATCACCTCAGCTTCTTTGGCCTCGGCCACGCTATCGGTCTCTTCGATATACTTGTTGGTCAGGTCTTGAATCTTGGTCTCGCCATCAGCCAGTTCATCCTCGGAAATTTTCTTGTCTTTTTCCGCCTTCTTTAGGTGCTCGATACCGTCGCGACGGATATTGCGAACAGCGATCTTGTTCTCCTCCGCCATTTTCTTGACGACCTTCACCAACTCTTTGCGCCGTTCCTCAGATAGAGCCGGTACCGGAATCCGCACTACTTGCGCATCCGGCTGCGGATTCAGGCCGAGGTTCGACTTCAGAATAGCCTTGACTATCTCACCGATCAGCGGCTTTTCCCACGGCTGGACGACAATCAGTTGTGCCTCAGGTGTTGATATCGAACTAACCTGCTTAAGAGGGGTCGGTGTGCCATAGTAGTCGACCTTGATGTCATCGAGCATTTGCACATTTGCCTTGCCGGAGCGCACCGTGGAATAATGATGCTTCAGTGCCGCAATTGACTTTTTCATCTTATTCTCAGCATCAGTCAGAATCTGTTTTACCATGGAAAATTCTCCCGATTAGGTGGTCACCAGTGTACCTATCCGTTCTCCCATAACGACTCTATAGAGGTTTCCCGGAACGGTCAACTTAAAAACGATTAACGGAAGTTTATTCTCACGACAGAGAGTAAAAGCCGTACTATCCATAGCCTTCAAGTCTCTCTGTAACGCTTCGTCATATGTGATTGTCGCGAACCGCGTTGCAGTCGGGTCGGTCATTGGGTCTGAATCGTAGATCCCGTCTACTTTGGTGGCTTTGAGAACAACGTCCGCTTCCGTCTCAATGCCACGCAACACCGCTGCCGTATCGGTCGTGAAATACGGATTGCCGGTGCCAGCCGCCATAATTACCACCCTACCTTTTTCCATGTGCCGCATCGCCCGCCGGCGGATGTAAACTTCGGCAACAGCCTCGATGCGAATGGCACTCAGCACGCGGGTGTACATGCCGTGCTTTTCCAAAGCTGCCTGCAGCGCTAGCGCGTTGATCACAGTAGCAAGCATGCCCATGTAGTCGCCGGTCGCTCGGCCGATTCCCAGAGAGGTGCCAGCCACCCCACGATGGAAGTTGCCGCCACCAACCACTAGGCCAACCTCGACGCCTATCTTCCTGACGGCCTCGATCTCGGCAGCCACATAATCCAGTTGGGAGGGATCGATGCCGAAACCGCGATCCCCTGCCAGTTGTTCGCCCGAGATTTTTAGCAGAATCCGTTTATAGGCCGGGACGTCTGACATCTCATTCACCGAGACGGAAACGGACAAAGCGGCGAATAGACATGTTCTCGCCAATCTTACCGATCGTCTCGTTGATCAGGTCATTGATTGTCTTGTCCGGATCCTTGACATACGCCTGTTCCATCAAACAAACTTCGGCGTAGTACTTATCGATCTTGCCCTCCACTATCTTATCGACTATCTTTTCCGGCTTGCCTTCGTTGAGCGCTTGCGTCCTGTAGATATCTCGCTCGGCGACAATCTGCTCCTGCGATAGTTCTTCGCGTCTTACTACGAGCGGATTGGCGGCGGCAACATGCATGGCCAGATTCCTGGCCAATTCCTTGTACTGATCCGTACGCGCCACAAAATCGGTTTCGCAATTGATCTCAACCAATACTGCCAGCTTGTCGCCCGGGTGAACGTAGCAACCGATGACGCCCTCTTTCGTTGCCCGTCCTGCCTTGTTTGCAGCCTTGCTGATACCCTTCTCCCGCAGGATTGTCATTGCCCTTTCCATATCGCCTCCGGCTTCGACAAGCGCATTCTTGCAGTCCATCATACCGGCGCCGGAGCGTTCGCGTAACTGCTTTACTATATCTGCACTAATTGACATTGTCTGATTACCTTTCTGCTGTTCTGGGAGCCGCGTCCACCACTTTCAGGGCGGCGCCTTCTGAATCATCATCGGCCTTCGCCAGCGCACCCTCTCTGTCGAGCACTAACGAACGTGCATCGATGGCGCTGTCAACTACCTGGCGGGTGATGACACGAATCGACTTGATCGCATCGTCGTTGCCGGCGATCGGGAAATCGATTGGGTCGGGATCGGAATTCGTGTCGACTATCCCGATGATCGGAATGCCGAGCTTCTTGGCCTCCGCCACCGCAATCCGCTCCTTCTTGCAGTCCACTATGAACAGCAATCCCGGCAAACGGTTCATCTCTCTGATACCGCCAAGCACCTTGTCGAGTTTATCTTTCTCCTTGGTCAGACCGGCGATCTCCTTTTTTGTCAGCTTCTCGAAAGTACCGTCTTCCTGCATCCGCTCGATGTCTTTCAAACGTTTGATGCTCTTGCGAATCGTTGGGAAGTTGGTCATCATGCCACCAAGCCATCGTTCGGTGACGTGGAACTGTTGGCAGCGGACCGCCTCGGATTTGATCACATCCTGAGCCTGTTTCTTGGTGCCAACGAACAAAATCGGCTGATTCTTGGAGATGACTTCGCGCGCTTTCTGACAAGCCGCCTTAAGTGAAGTCAGGGTCTTGTTAAGGTCGATGATGTAAACGCCGTTTTTCTCGGCAAAGATGAAGCGCTTCATCTTGGGGTTCCAGCGCCTTGTCTGGTGCCCAAAATGCACGCCAGCCTCGAGGAGGTCGCGAATTGTGATTTCGGTCATGAAATGACTCCTGAAGTGTGGTTAAGCCTCCACCCGGTTCATCTCCATTTGGCAGGACAAGTCGAAACCTGACCACCTGCCCGGATCCCCGGATGTGTGTCGTTGTTTATGATTCATGCGCCGTCAGTCAGCACTTGGCGAACTGACGACGATGATTTTTATTCAGATGGCCCCGGCAGAAGAATTTTTCTGCCAAGCATCGCAGCCTTATCTCTTTGAGAACTGGAACCGCTTGCGTGCCTTGACCATGCCGTACTTTTTGCGTTCCACCATCCGCGAATCGCGAGTCAACATGCCGGCGGCTTTAAGCAGCTTGCGCAATTCCGGGTTGAACGTAATGATCGCTCGCGCTATTGCAAGGCGAATCGCACCTGCCTGTCCCGACAGACCGCCACCGTGCGCCTTGCAAACGATATCGAATTTGCCTTCCAAGTTGGCAACTCGGTAAGGCTCGGTTGCAATCGCTACCAGCGATTCACGGGTCAGATACGGCAACAACTCCTTGCCGTTGACCGTCCATTTGCCGGTTCCGGCAGTGAGCCAGAGACTGACGACGGCATTCTTGCGCATTCCGCGCGTATGAATCTTCTCTTGTGCCATCAACTACCTTTCATATCGACACCACCGGAGTGCACAATTCTCCCCCGCACTGGTGTCAAACAATACAACTATTTCAGTTCCAGTACTTCGGGCTTCTGTGCCGCATGGGGATGCGCGCTGCCGGCATAGACCTTCAGCTTGGTAAGCATCTTGCGCCCCAGCGGACCCTTGGGAAGCATACCCCAAACCGCATCACGAAAGACCTCTGCCGAATTCAGCTTGACCGCCTTGGCAAATGTGATCTGACGGTGGCCGCCCGGATATAACGTGTTCCAATGATAGGTCTTGATCGATTCCTTCTTGGGCGTTGACAACCGCACCTTGGCAGCGTTAACTATTACCACGAAGTCGCCGAAATCCAAAAACGGCGTATATTCCGGTTTGGTCTTTC
>CAIVAP010000050.1 GCA_903903945.1 uncultured bacterium
CCGGCAAATTGTTACCGCTGTCCGATTACGGTCGTGAAGGAGCCACAATTAAGTACAAAGCCTGGGCTTGTTCAAATCCTGATTGCGGATTCAATTTGCGCATCGACAACGGTGAGATCTCGTTCGGTAAGACCATCCTGCCGTCGAATAAGTAGTCGCTTAACCCTGGGTGAGGGGCCAGTTGAGAGTTAATCCCCTTCATAATATAGTACTAAAGGCGAGCGCCATTGCTCTGGCGCTCCTCTTGTGGGTTCATGTCGCCACCAACAAGACCTACGAATATCAGCTAAACCTGCCGCTCAAGGTTGTCAACGTTCCGAAGGGACTGGTGCTGGTATCCGAGACTCCGTCTATAGTCGCCATCAAAGTTCGCGCCACCGGCAAGCAGCTTCTATTGCTCTCGAATTCCGATCCCGTGATCGCCATCAGTGCAGCGGATTGCAAGCCGGGAACGATAGAGAAGATCATTGGCGCCGGCGAACTGGCTGAAGCGCTGGGGCGCTCGTTCGAAAATGCCGAGGCCTTGTTCCCCCGTTCTTTGACGCTCAAGCTCGAAAAGGAAGTGGAGAAGAAACTGACCATCCGCTCGGCAGTTCGGGCTGAAGCAGGTCCGGGGTTCGCGTTGGTGTCGGCGCCTCGTATCGAACCCGACACTGTCACTGCGACTGGTCCCGCATCAATTATGCATCAACTCAAATACTTAGAGACGATCTCACTGCCGTTGGTTGGCTTAATCGCATCCACGAGTCAAAGGGTTAGCCTGGCTCTCCCGGAGTCGCTTCGACTAAGCGTGCTTGATTCGGCGGTTACAGTGCGGGTGGAAATTGAAGGAGCTAGGCAGAAAGCCTTCTCCAACTTGGCGATCATTCCCCCTGCCGGATTTCCCTCTGGCCGCTATGACATCGTTCCGGCACATCTGACATTTGTCGTCGATATCCCGCAGTCGAAGTACGGTCTGGTCACGACCGACAATATTGGCGCGTCTTTCCGGCGACCGCTGTTAGTTGGCGACACTGTCCGTGCGGCAATCGAGTATATCCTGCCGCCGGGAGTCCAAATCGTGGGCACGCGCGAGGACTCGGTAACACTGATCAAAAAACAATGAGAATACTCGGCATCGAGACATCCTGCGATGAAACCGCCGTCGCAGTTGTCGAGAACGGCAACAAAGTGCTGGCGGAGTTTGTCTATTCACAGGTGGAGCATGCTGAATTTGGCGGGATCGTACCGGAAATCGCCTCGCGTCAACAACTGCGCAAGATCGTTCCCTTGTTCGAGATGTGCAAAGCTGCTTATCCCCTGTCACGCGAGACAATCGATGGAGTCGCGGTTACGTATGGCCCGGGGTTGATCGGATCACTGCTGGTCGGGCTGAATTTTGCCAAGGCGCTGGCCTATGGCTGGCAGTTGCCGTTGATCGGAATCAATCATCTGGAGGGACATATCCTTGCCAATCTGCTTTCCGACAATTCGGTTCATCCGCCGTTTATCTGCCTGATCGTCTCAGGTGGGCACACGCTGCTGGTCAGAGTTGATGATTGGTGTGAATATACCGTGCTTGGATCCACCCGTGATGACGCCGCCGGCGAGGCGTATGACAAGGTTGCCAAATTGCTCGGTCTCGGCTATCCGGGCGGGCATAAAATCGACGAGTTCGCAAAGGATGGCAGGCGAGACTTCCATCGTTTTCCGATCGCCCGTTTCAAAGCAGGCGAGTATCAGTTTTCTTTTTCCGGAGTTAAGACATCGGTGGCGCTTTATCTCAAAGACAAGGACGATGCTTTCAAGCAGCAATACCTCGGCGATATCTGCGCTTCCTTTCAGGAATGTGTGGTGGAGATGTTGATCACGCCGACCTTGAATGCTGCGCTTGACCACGGGCTCAAAATGATAGCCGTCGGTGGTGGGGTCGCCGCCAATTCCCGCCTGCGAGAGGCGTTTCAACAACGAGCATCACAGTACGGCATCAAGGTGTTCTTCCCGGAATTCCGTTACTGCACCGACAATGCCGCGATGATTGCGTCGGCTGGATGTTTCCGACTGCAAAAGGGCCAACGCTCCGAGTACGATCTCACGGCGACACCGTATTTACCGCTTGCTTGATTATCCGCTTTCGTGGGCAGAGACGCTCGATTCTGACAGCCTAATGTTCCTCAATGAACCTATCGAGTTGGGTATGCCACTCATCCAAGTCTGAAGTTCCCCTGTCTGTTTCCTCTCCAGTCAGGAGATCGACCATATAGCGGGGCCGCTTGCTGCCGATCTGCATAGCCTTACAGCAGGATACACAGTATACTACTACATCATTAGCAGGCATTTCCGCGGCACGCCGTGTCATTTGTTCCTTGACCTGTTCGAGCTCCAACACGCCATAGAAACTGTCGCCGCAGCAGGTGCCCTTCGCCTTGGTCTTGGCCGGTTCCACAATCTTGATATTCATTCTCGTCAGCAGGGAACGAATCGCGCTGTGAATCCTGTTCTGGTCGCGGGTTGGGCAAGCGTCGAGGATAGTCATTTTCTGTCCCTTGTAGTCTGGAAACGAAAAGGACTCGCTGTCCATCAAGACCTCCCATAAGGAAACGGTGGTGACGCCCGCATACAACTCCCGATACCGTTTGTCGCATCCTGCACAGATATTGATTACCTGGGTTCCAGCAGGGAGGTTTGGTTCGTGCCTGCAACAGATTAGATGCTCATCGACATTGCCCAGGCTCTCGTTCAGGAACTCAAGCATCTTCTTCGCCAATTGCGGCTTGTAGATCATCAATGCACAGCCGGGGGCGAATACCCTCTTCATGAGGTTCCTTCAGCTTCTTTGGGGACGTGCCTAATCATCCGGCCGTACTGAGTTCGAAAATGTCTATTCAAAGAGCGACACCGCCGTTCCAGACAACACCTTCTGCTCGTGGTCCAGCAGCCACCGTTTGCGCCAGAGTCCCCCTCCATAACCGCGCAGGTTGCCGTTAGCCTCAATGATGCGATGACAGGGAACAATGATTGAGATACGGTTGGCTCCGTTGGCACGTCCGACAGCGCGTGAAGCCTGCGGATTGCGGACCGCAGCGGCGACTTCGCCATACGATCGCGTCTCTCCAAATGCCGTGGCCAATAGCTCCTTCCATACGCTCTTTTCGAACTGTGTGCCGACGATGTCCAGCGGCAGGTCGAAATCGGTGCGTATCCCGGCGAAATATCCTGACAACTGCTCGATGGCCATGTCATTGAAGCTGCACTTTCCCGCCACCACGTCCTTTCGATAACGCTTTTCAATCGCCAAACGGATTTTCTCGACGCCGCCGCGATCATGGAACTCCAATAGACAGCATCCCTTGTCGGTTGAGCCGACTATCATCATTCCGATCGGCGTTTCCAGATCAGTACCGATAACCTGCTCAGACGCCATGATTCCTCCCGGGTGTTGAGCGAAATTCCTTCTTGAAGGCATCGCGGAAACCACTGGATGACTCGAAACCGCTCTCGAATGCCGCCTCCAGGTAGTTTACGCCTTTTTCTATCAACTGTCGGGCGTGTTGAAGACGCATCTTGCGGTGGAAAGCGGTCGGTGTTGTGCCAAATTGCGACTTGAAGTAGCGGCGGATGGTGGAGATATCGACACCGGCGGCATCGGTAAGAGCTGTTTCGCTAAGACGCTGCGACGTTTTCAACTTCATCTGCTCGATTACCGCATCCAACCACTTCGGGGCGATCTTGGGAAAATCAGCGGCACGACAGCGCTTGCAGCCGCGAAACCCCATTTGCAGAGCTTGAGCGCGCGTCGGAATAAACACGATATTCTTTAACATCGGCTTCTTGGCCTTGCAGGAAGGCAGACAGTAGATCATCGTCGTCCGCACACAGACGAAAAACGTCCCGTCATAGCCGGCATCCCGACTCATCGTCGCGCGCACCATCTCCTGAGTCGACAACCGTTTCATGTTGCTAAGATAGGAAGGCCAGAAATTGTGTCTACCGAAATTCGGGCAAGGAAGTACGAATGTGGGACAGATCTGCTACCGGAATCGAGATGCAATCCCACTGTGATACTGTATTGGCCGCCAAGGGAGGGTAAAGCCCTCAAGACTTTGGCGTCCCGCAATGGCCGCGAATCTAGGAACTGAAACGCAGGGCCTCGACCTGCTACAGCATCCAGGTAAGCTGTGGCTCATGCTTCAAAAGCAGTTGGACGAGATCCTCGAGAACTGTCAAGTCCCAGGGGGCATCCTACTCGCTTGCCTTCGTCTAGCTCCTCCTTAGATTTGTCCCCCTTTTCCCCGTCAAGCACTCTGATTGATAGTCTTCTGGGGCTGTCTTTCTTAGTCTCCACTATACACAGAGGGTCATTTCGCACTACGCGGAAGTCATGCCGAACTACCCGTATGTAGCACTTTTCTTCCTCCTCTGTTGACTCTCTGTCTATCCATTCAATCGCCGTAGCAAAGTAATTCACAATTGAGTCAAACCGCAACTCTTGAATCGTCGCCTGCTGAGGCCATTCGACGAATACAGCACTAATGTCCTCGGAATCGAAATACGATGTCAGCACCTGGAGGAAAGTCATTTCCATGCCCTTGAAGGCTGGGAGTCTGTCTATCATGCCGACACCAAACACCGCCGCCCGCCGCAAGGTCTGCTTTTCCTTGGGATTACAGGTTGTTACCTCCTTCCGTACCTCGGCCAGCACTCGAGCTGGAGTCCAGAATGTCTGTCTCGCATCGATGAATTTCAAGCGGGGTCTGCATCTACGGTACTCAGTTTCACCCAAATATGAGACGCCAACAGTCTCTAATGATCTTTCATCGATTTTGAATGTCAGAAAGAGACAATTCTCGTCTGGGGTCTTGAGAGCAAGCCGCAAGAAATCGAAAGCCACTGCGGTTTTCAGAGAACCCGGTGCGGCGAACAATAGGAGTGATTGACCAAGTCTTAACCCCGATCGATCAATAGTCTCCTCCTTGTGAATGAGTTGTTCGTGCAACACCTTGGCTTCCTTACAACCAAGCACGTCAATATATTTCTCTGCAACCACAGCGGGCGATAAGGGCTTCTTTTGCTGTCTTTCCTGTACATGTTGGAATACTGAGGCGCATGAGGGATACACGACCAGGCCTAGTCTATCGATTATCTCGAACTCATGAGGTCCTCGATGAGACTTCTGCACGCGGGATTTCTTTACCTCCATAGTCCTCACCAGAGGGCCGTAGGGGAGTTCTTTGCTCATTGGTTTGAACTGCAACTCAAACACGGTGTCGGTGACATACTCGGCTACTTCCTCTGCTGGCAGAGGCTCTTTTTCACGGACCATTATGAGCGCGTAATGCATCTGGCGTGCCAAAGCACACAGGCGATCTAACTGATCTCTCTTTGCCCCGTTACCTGATCTTTCATATACCCCTATACTATCCAGAAGCAACATGCCACACTTATCGGTTACTTTTGTAGCGATGGTGTCGATGAAATCGTCGAGTTTAGCAACTGACGGTCTGGACAATATGTTAAGCTTGCCGGGCACGCATTTGGCCATATGATACTCTTCTGTGCCGACAATTCCAACCTTTCTGCCGAACTTATTGAAGTTCGCGAGAAGTCTTTTGAGAGAGCTACCTGGCTGTTCTAATGAGACGTATAGGACGTACTTGTCCGAATTCTCGCTATTATCGAAAAAGCAAATTGCCATTTGAAGCGCCAGAACTGTCTTGCCGATGCCAGCCTGTCCCTCAATGAGAACTGTACTGCCGCCATCAGCTAGGTCCAGTCCCCCGCCGAAAATAAACTTGAATCCGTCGTGAACATGGCCGTGGTCATCCCTGACCGAGACGTCTAGAAATTGCTGCTTCTCCTCTTTCGGCTGTTGCTTACCTGTTTTCATATTCCACTCCCGATAATATCTGAGCACCAGATGTCAAAGGATCCTCCATGAGATCCCGGAAATTGACTCGCAAATAGGTATTGGCCGTTTCGCCAACTAACCGTCGATACCGCTTCGTTTTTCCACACAATTGCAATCCTTTGCTTCCTGCTGGTCACACTCCACCACAATCACAAAATACGCCCAGGAGGAGTTGAACCCCCAACCTTCTGATCCGTAGTCAGACGCTCTATCCAATTGAGCTATGGGCGCATTACGCAACCGCACAATACGGGGCGTTGCCGGAAGTTGTCAAGCGATTTTTCGATGCCGCAATGTCGGCTTGACCGGTCAGTTGGGTAGTTCGGTCGGCTGGGGTGATTCCTCCCGACCTAAAATCGCCAGTTCGCGAAGTTTCGCGCTCCGCATCAGTGTACCGTCGCTCTCGTCCTGAACGACCACCAGCGGGATATGGGGCTCGTCGACAGAATGTATCCCGCGGTCTTCGTAGGCGACGATGCGCCAGTGTGAACCCGGTTTAAGGTGCAAGAACAACATCTCGACTACCTTTCTTTTGTCCTGTCTGGAAGTTTCTTGGTCTCCAACTATAGTACGCGAATAGCAGTATCTCGTTCGAAGAAAAACGGGGACGATCTCAAGATTGTTGCAGAAATGCAACGGCGCAGAGGTTAGGTCGACAGGCAGCAGCGGCGCCGCGAGTTTTGGGGGCTTGGCGAATGTGAAATGCCTCATCCCGTGAAAAGGCATATCGACGATTCGAGTCGAACGGTCGATATGACGTTCCTACCTGACCATCAGTGCGACGATAACGATCGGACAGAAGTGTGGAAGGACCATCCCACTTCCAAAAGATAGCGCGTTCGATTTCCCCCGGACGATTTCTGTTCTGACATTCGCAGTGATGAGATCGATGTGAACATGCATGTCTCGAGGTCTTCACATAAGGGAGAGGTTGTCGATAAATAGGTGTCGATGACACCCGATCGCTGCACTTTTTTCATCTCAAGATCTAACGTCGTACGATGCGCAGTCGATAAAACTAATGACGAGTTGATCACGATGAGGAAGTCATCGCAAAAAAAATGTTACATTCTTGAGTATGACTAAAAGTTTTTGTTGATTTTATTTTTATAAAAGATGATCTCTGTTTCTGTAGATATGTTCTGGCAAACGATGTTGACAAGAGCTTGCGATGCAAGAAAAACAAACACTGACGTGTTGCTTAGTTCTTCTCACCATCAGGGATGTACGCGACAGTAGTTGAGTACCTCATAAACCCTAAACACATTCCAAAGGAGTTGGTCATGCCAGCTAAGAAGAAACCAGCAGCGAAGAAGCCGGCTGCCAAGAAGACCGCCAAGAAGACCGCCAAGAAGAAATAACGTAGCGGTTCAAATCCCGCCGGGATTGTTGATGTGTCAGTCGGCTTGATCAGGGAATGATCGCCGCTGAACTAGGACATCACAGATTGATTTCGACAGTCTCCGGTCTGCGAACTTTCCAGCGACCCGTGTCAAACTTGACACGGGTCGTTGCTTTGATGGCAGAAGCATTCTCGCGAATCACCACTTGACCAAATTTCGCCCGTATCATACCATACATCACCCTGCACCAGCATGAGGGCGACCAGAATCCATGCTCATATTTGACAGTCAAGGCCGACAAATAGACTCGCTTCCATCCGACCGCAGATGCGTCATCCTCAATTCGCGACAGTCGAAACGTCCGTGTAACCGAGACGACTGGGTGACGGCAACTGCACAGGCTATTGAGAGCGTCATCCGACAGCGATTAACCGTCATTACCTCTACCGGACTGAACACCTGGGAACTGACCGCTCATTTGGTGAGCATCGGAAGCGGTCGACAGATTATTGTCCTTCCCTCGATGGGCGAGGAGTCGATACCGTTGGTGATCACTCAAACCATTAGCGATTTCAAGCTCGACCCGACGCGCTGCCTATTTGTGGCGCCGAGCTCAGACACAGTACCCGGCAAGAGCGCGAAAGATTTCTGGCCAAAGCGTGATCTTCTGGCAGTTAAACTTGCTGATGTGGTTTTACCTCTGTCGATTCGCCCCCGGTGGCAATTTCGACAGACTTCAAAATCAGGCCGCGACAGCGGGAAAGGAAATCTGCAACGATTTCCGTGTCGACTACCGCCGTCCAGTCGATCGTGTTCGATACGATTTCGAAGGTTGTACCTTTAATCCAGCCCTTGATGATCCGAACTGGCGGTACGTCATCCATTGGACCCGGTCATCGCACGGACCCTATCCTGCGGAGACCAGATTCGAATACTACCGCGACATTCTCGCATCAAGCACGTACTGTCGATCGGCCTACCACACATTGGTACGAATCGCCATCGACAGGACAATCCGAAGCACCAACAGGTTTATCCGTGGCGGCCACCAAGTCGTGTCGTTCTCGGCGCTCGAACCGCGTGAAGCTGTCAAATTGATGCGTTGGCGGCGCAGGTATGTATGTTACAGTTTCGAACCTTATGGAGTGGCAATCCGCACGGATGCCGCTATCGCGGCAGGATTGCGACCGGTTGTCTATGGTGATGACGACCTGTATTCCGAGCTTGCCGATTGTGACCGGCCGTATTTCCAGAATCGCGGCTCGGAAGTTTCCGATTGGCGTCCCGAGGCGGAGTGGAGGTGCCTCGGCGACTTGAATCTGCAGAGTCTGCCTGCCGACGAAGTCAAACTAATCACCTGTACCTGCCATGAGGCGACCGCACTTCAGCAATTGACAAAGCGCGAAGTAATTCCGTTGATATTGGCCTGATGCGGTGTAATCGGGGGCACGATGTATTGCGAAAAGAGTTGACGACCTTTAGCGGCGTTCGCAGCAGTCGTCTCGCCTGCCGCGTTATGTTGTTTTACTTACACGTTGCACACGGCTCAGGCCCGTGGGAGAAGATGTATGATATCAAGTACACCACGTCCGCGATGTTGATATCACCACTGCAGTCCGCATCACCTGCTGCCAATGGCGATGGCGCCGGTCCGTGGGAGAAGATATATGCGATGAGGTACACAGCGTCGGCAATGTTGATTGTTCCTTCGCCATCGGCATCGCCACAAGTGTAGTTGGGTGTCCAGCTCAGCTTGGTCACAAAAGCATCCCAGAATTGATACATCTGATAGGGATTCAAAGTCGGGAAGTCGGAGGACAGAGTACTGCCCGCTACATAGGCATTGCCGCTACCATCAATCGCGATGCCCCAACCTGCGTCGCCGTCTCCCCCGCCGAGGTAAGTGCTGTAGATCAGGCTGTTGCCGGTATTGGAGAGCTTGGTCACAAAAACATCATAGTAGCCATTAAGATAGCTTTGGTAGGGATTCAAAGTCGGGAAGTCGGGAGACCAAGTCACGCCCGTCACATAGGCATTGCCGCTGCCATCGATCGCGATGTCCTCTCCCCAATCGTTGCCCGACCCGCCGAGGTAGGTACTGTAGATCAGACTGTTGCCGGTACTGGAAAGCTCTGTCATAAAGACGTCCATGTTGCCCTGATACCCCTGATAGGGATTTAGAGTCGAGAAGTTGGACGAATATGTACTGCCCATCACATAGGCATTGCCACTGCCGTCAACCGCGATGCCTCCCATATGGTGATCACTATCGTACTCATTCTCAGGGCCACTTCCACCGAGGAAGGTACTGTACATAAGGCTGCTGCCGGAATTGCTCAGCTTGACCACAAAAGCATCAACGCTACCTTGATACGTCTGATAGGGATTCAAAGTCGGGAAGTCGGAAGAAGAAGTCCGGCCCGTCACATAGGCATTGTCGCTGTCATCAACCGCGATGTCCCATCCATAATCTTCACTTCCCCCGCCGAGGTAGGTGCTGTAAATCAGGCTGTTGCCGGAACTGGAGAGCTTGGTCACAAAAGCATCGACGCCACCTTGATCCGTCTGATAGGAATTCAGAGTTGGGAAGTCGGAAGACTGAGTCGAGCCCGTCACATAGGCGCCACTGCCATCAACCGCAATGCCCTGACCTTCATCGTAGCTTTCCCCGCCGAGGTAGGTGCTGTAAATCAGGCTATCACCGGAACTGGAGAGCTTGACCACAAAGACATCACCCCCACCTTGATCCGTCTGATAGGGACTCAGAGTCGGCAAATCCGAAGACCAAGTCGAGCCTGTCACATAGGCATTGCCGCTGTCATCAACCGCTATGCCCTCTCCCCAATCGTCGCTTCCCCCGCCGAGGTAGGTGCTGTATATCAGCCCGCTGTTCGTACAGGAGAGCTTGGTCACAAAAACGTCCCAGCCGCCTTGATCCGTCTGATAGGGATTCAAAGTCGGGAAGTCGGAAGAGGAGGTGCTGCCCGTCACATAGGCATTGCCGCCCCCATCGACCGCGATTCCGCCATATCCCCCATCGCCACCTCCACCGCCAAGGAAGGTGCTGTAGGACAATGTAAGTGTCCCTGACTTCGCTTGGGCGAGACTCTGACCATCGACTGCAAAACCAAGCGTGTGCTCTGAATTCAGGACAAATCGAGGAGAGGCCAAACCTGTGCGGTTGACAGTTGATCCGACGGCCGCTATCATGTCCCCCCATTTGGTTCGCAAGACCAGTCTGCCGTCCGAATCAATCGAGGTTTCTTCTGCTCCTTCGTATTCAATCTTGATCTGTGCAACATCCGCTCCTTGCGCGACCACAAACTCGTACGCCGCCTGTCCGTTGCCGTCACCAGAGTATTTCAAATCGATACCGGGATAGATATCTTTGAGCGTGATGGCTTCGTAGTTCGGTACATCGGTATGCCATTTCATCGGGTCATTTCCGAGGAAGTAGTTGCATTTGTACTCTATCAGCCCTTCGCCGACAATTTCGGGATTCGGATTTGCGCCGATGAATTTGGCGGTGAGGACCAATTGCTCAATGGAATCACGGTCGTCAGGATCGTGTAGGGGCAACCCCATGTGGTTGCCCTCGTGCGGGTAGCCACGTGGGGCTACCCCTACGAAGCCTGTATCCCCGCCTGCGCGTGAATGACCGGAAATACGTCGGGTGAATTGGTAGGTGACGCCTTCTGTCGTGAACCACATCGTCGCGCCATCGGCGTTGGCGCGGAACAAGACGCGTTCATCCCACTGTCCCATATTCCTGGTAAATGCCAGCGGCATCTGGTTCATTTTCTGAAGCGTGACGGATGGATTTGGAGTTGTTGTTGCCGTCAAGGTGCAAACCAGAAGCAACGAAAGGGCTGTCAGGATCAGGGCTTTTTTGAAGAACATGTCAATCTCCCAAAGGTTCACCGGTAAGATGGTGGGCAGTATTAAGGCCTCAGGATAGCAGATCTGGTCGGTTTTGTCAAGACAATTTGGTTGGTCGGACGATGTTCTGCGTACTCAGGCGTTGTCCGAACACACGAGCGTGCTCGGTTGGGCGCACGCCATACGCCGCTACGAAACCGCAAGGTGGTCGGAGTCCACCCGTGATGAATCTGGCACGAAAAGCGGCTGAGGGTTAGAATTGCATCCGGTCAAATGAATCTTTGCTGCGCGGCATTATCGGGGAGTTCTGCTGATAGTCTTGTTTGTCTTTCTGCTGGTTATAGATGCGCATACGGACAGTGAAATCCTGACAGGCCTGGCACCGGCTGATGTTGTGCGCCTTGTCCTTGGGTACGCGGCGCGTGCGCTTGTGGTTAGGTGAAAGTACCTGTCTGCCGACTATTTCATATCCCTGCGAGTGATCCTTGTCATTGTGCCACTTGACACCCTGCACTACGCGGCTGTTGCTTTCGTCATAAATCGTGGCGCCCGGACATTCGATCACAACGTGGTCGATGGAATTGTGGTACTCCTTGGAGGCGGAAGTAAAGAAGTTATAGTAGTCGCCATACTTCTCGTTACAGGGAAGACACAGGTAGACCCCTTTGAATTCTCGCATGGTCTTCCCGCAAATATGACATCGTTGGGCATTCGGCAGCATGATCACTCACTTGCTCTTGGTGTCGTTCCTGCCGAGAATCAACTGCGGTAGGTCGATAAACCGGCAACTGTCACCGACCAGCAC
>CAIVAP010000051.1 GCA_903903945.1 uncultured bacterium
ATCGGAACGCCGAGCTTCACAGAAGTACCCATACGGCACTCCACTTGCCAAAAAGAAAACCGGAAGCCGCCCTCTCCACTCCAGGTCAACATTTCACTCAACGTCCCTGCTTACTTACACGCCTCGCACGGCGCCGGCCCGCTACGGAAGATATAATTGATCAAATACACGGCATCAGCGATGTTTGGCCTACCATCACCGTTGTAATCTCCGGCAACTTCATCGACCGGCGCAGGCCCACCGGCAAACAACCAATTTACCACATATACAATGTCCACAAGATTGATTTCTCCGCTGCCGTTGGCGTCACCACAGTCGTACATCGGCTTCGTCCACGTCGCGAGATAATTCGAGACTCTGCTACCGGCTCGAGTAAACCATCCCCCGGCGATCAGTTTGTTGTCATAAACGGTGAGGGACGTGACTCTGTCGTTCACTCCTGACCCCAAGGCTGACCAAGTGTGACCGTCCCAGACGGCGATGTTATTGGCAGCAACGCCTCCGGCGAGATTGAACTCTCCCCCGGCGATCAGTTTGTCGTCGTAAACGGCAAGAGCCTTAATAGAGCCAACAATACCCTGCCCCAAGGACGACCAGGAAGAACCATCCCATGCGGCGATATTGTTCGTCATAACTCCCCCGACAGAGTCGAATACTCCCGCAGCGACTAGCTTACCATCATAGACTATTAGGGCATTAAAAGTGAAGTAGTAATACCAGGGGAAGTTTGCGTATCCCGAATATGATACCACGGGATTCCAGGATAGCCCATCCCAGGAATCGAGACCCACGGCATTGAATGGGACACCTGGCATCTCACAGTCAAAGGTGACATACTTGTAGGAAGCAAACAGCTTATTATCAAGAGCACATAGGGCGTTTATTCCACCTCCATTCCCCCCACCAAGGCCGATACTCCGCCACGACGATCCATTCCAGGCGTAGATACCTTTGCCCCAATCCGGAGCCCCAAAAAGGCACCCACGACCAGAGAAACCTGCAATCATGTCCTTGTCAAAGACAGCTAAGGAAGTGATGGGCTGACCTGCTGCCGAATCCAACGCTGTCCAAGAAGATCCGTTCCAAGCGGCGATATTGTCGGCGGCAACACCGCTGGCAGTCTGGAATCTACCTGCCGCGATGAGCTTGTCATTATAGACAGTAAAAGCTTCGATAGAGCCAGGAATCCCCCTCGCCAGGGACGACCAAGAGGTGCCATCCCATGCGGCGGGATTATGGACGGTGTCGCTAACAGCGCCACTGAAATCTCCCGCGGCAATCAACTTATTGTCGTAGACGGTCAGGGCGTCAACAGGATGGTAGCCTTTCCTGGTCACTCTCGATGCGAATGTTGACTCAGAGACACCGTCCCAAGAAATGATAATGGAGCCATCTGACGCTATCAACTTGTCGCCGAAGCAGGCGACGATTCTAACAGGGCCCGCTGTTCCTCCCATTGAAGACCAGGATGAATCCCGCCACACCGAGACCTCAAGCCAGGAAACTGAACCAATATCGTTAGAACACCGTGAATTGACAACCAGCATCGTTTCGCACACCGCCAAAGCGGCAATTTGGTAACAGCCGAAACCTGCTGGTGTCGGTGGTGGAGGCATCAGTGAGGGCCACGGAGAAGACCAGGATAATCCGTCCCAATACACTAGGCCTCTTCCGTCGTTGTACGAGACGATCAATTTGTTTCGGAATAAAGTCATCTTGTCAATCTTGAGAGATGGGAATGTGTTGTTTTCGAAGGCTGACCATAGAGTATCGTTCCAAATGGCAATATTGCGGGCTGCAATGCCGCCTGCCGTGGCGAAATTTCCGCCAGCGATCAGCTTGTTGTCATAGACTGCGAGAGCAGACACAACACCATCCAATCCCGATCCCAGGGCTGACCATGACATTCCGTTCCAAGCGGCAATCCTATCGGCGCTCGCGCCCCCTGCAGTGGTGAAATCTCCGCCGACAATCAGTTTGCCGCCGTATACGGTCAATGAAGAGACACTGCCATTCGTGCCCAGCCCCAGATTCGACCAAGAAAAACCATCCCAGGCAGCGATGTTGCTCGCGCTGTCGCCGCCGGCTACCGTGAAGCTTCCCCCCGCAATCAGCTTATTGCCAAACACAGCAAGGGCATAAACTGAACCATGAATGCCCTTCCCCAGGGCTGTCCATTTGGTACCATCCCATGCCGCGGCGGAATTCGCACTCATCCCGTCAATAGCGTCGAACTCTCCCCCAACAACGAGCTTGCCGTCGAAGACTGTCAATACATTGATTTCCCCTTGGAAGTCAAGGGACGGTGGGGAATTGATGCTTTCCCAGTAGACATCATCCGGATCATCTTGTGGTGACTTGGAGGATGGCAAAGCTGCCATCGGCTCCATCTTGAGATCGGCCCGATTGTCAGGAGTAAGAAACTCCGAAAGGCTTTTTGCTGGATGTTGTGAAAGGTCATCCGGTCTGCTGAACGGTGTTGTATCCTCTGCAATCAGAGCAGCGCTTGTCAGTAACAACGCCGCCAGCAACCACCAAAACCTAAATAACGAGGACATAATGGTCTCCCTTTCAATTCGATATGCTCCCGCTTTCGCTGGAACATGATTGTACGATGTCATAACATAGTACACGATATCGTGTTTGTCAATAGCTATCTTGAGTGAACCACATTGTTGCGCCACTGGCGTTGGCGCGGAACAAGACGCGGTCGTCTCACTGTCCCATGTTTTTTGTGAATGCCAGTTGCATCTTTTCGAGTGTCTTGGCGGTTATCGGTGATGCTTGCACTTTGGGCAAGAACAATGGGTTACAAAGCCCGAGCGCGAGCGCAGCGAGTAGGATCGCTTTTTTCAAAGTGCCTCCCGGCGAAGTATGATGATTTACCAAGTAAGGATAAGCAATATGGCTGAATTGTCAAGGCAAAACGTCGCCATTGGCCTCCCTCATGGATTGCCTGCCGTGGTCGCCGAAGGGCGTTTGGTGGTTGCGGGCGTTTGGTGTGGGGTGAGAAGGGGCCGTTTTTTGGCCCCTTCTTTGTGTTGTGGGTTATGCTTCGACTTTCAGATATGCTCCTGTTTGTGTGATTTCTCCTTTGATGAGTGCCTGTGCAAGTGATATGAGGTCGTAGGTGTCGTTGTTGTGGCTGGCTTCGAGGACGGTGTTTCCTCTGAGGTGTTTGGTGGTGTACATGGCGAGGATGAGCTCTTTCAGGTCGCAGTCGTTGATTACGTTGAATGGGTGTGATTCGCTTAGGCCGG
>CAIVAP010000052.1 GCA_903903945.1 uncultured bacterium
ATCGGAACGCCGAGCTTCACAGAAGTACCCATACGGCACTCCACTTGCCAAAAAGAAAACCGGAAGCCGCCCTCTCCACTCCAGGTCAACATTTCACTCAACGTCCCTGCTTACTTACACGCCTCGCACGGCGCCGGCCCGTCTCTGAAGATGTAGTTGATCAAGTACACGGCATCCGCGATGTTGACGTGGTTGTCACAGTCGACGTCACCACCTCTTGTGTCGATTGGCGCCGGACCATGCATAAAAATATAGTTGACCAAGTACACGACTTCAGCGATCGTGATGTCACCGGAGCCGTCGTAGTCTCCGCACAGATCAGAAGCAAGTGTAGTAGTCGCGTCTGCCACAAGAGGCGCCGCCTCTACGTTACCGACGTTGTCGTACGCGATCGTGTAGAAACTGTATTTCTTGCCGAACTGTCCCTCGTACATAAATGACTTCTCAGTCAGCCCTGATGCGAGCAGTTCAAAGGGTCCGTCGTTCTCTGCAAGATACAGAGAGTAGTCACGAACACCGCAGCCAGGTAGCGGGTCAGTACCGTCCCAATGAATCGAGAACTGCTTCGTCGTTGTGAAAACAGGCAATGCAACCACTGCGCTTGTAGGGGCAGCCGGATCGATCGTATTGAAGATCGAAGGCGTGGCGATCGGTTCGTTGGTATCAAATACTATGGTGGCTTCAGCATGTACTGTATCGCCGCCTTGAACACTCGTCTTCGGTTTGATAGTGTACGAAACGAATCCCTGACCATCGCCGTTGGCATTGTTGACCAGTAACAGCCCGGCGAGCGGGTCGTTCGGTGTTGTCCCAGTCTGTGGATCGATGGAACGGAAGTACCAAAACGCCTCACCACTGCTTGGATCGACTCCAGCAGTGAAATCAACAAATACTCCCAGTTTATCGCGTACATCAAGTCGCTTGGAATAGACAGCAGTATTGCTTGGCACATCGAAATCAAGACCGGCAAAGCTGAAGCTACCTAACCGGAATGATTTGAAATCAAGATCATGATCTAGCTTCTGAGTAACTCGAATCTCCTGTGCAGGTGCAGTAGCCATGAGGGAGTCGTTTTCAAAACGAATGGTGTAGGGCAGTGGATTGATTACCCTAATCCAGTGCTCATCCCCGAAGCCTACGGGCCCTGTAATGTCGTTAGGGTCGCCGGACGCAATTACCCATTTGCAAAAATCCACAACGAGCTTTTCTCCTAGGCATTCGAGGGTTGCGGCTGGATTGGTAGAGAAGCAATACTCGTTATCGGTTGGATCGTAGCCGATAACTCCAGCATACTCTAATGCGCACGGAAAGAGCGCTGCTCCGCAGGTGAGGCATGCAGGAACCCAGGCTGGTGCAAGTATTGCTGAAATCGGTGGGGCAACAGCGGCTATAAGTCCAGCTGCACAAAACAGGCAGGGCGTCGCTCCTACTGCTGCACCTGCACCGCACAAGGCATAAAGAGGAACCCGCTCGCACTGTTCATTCGGATCGAAATTTCGATTCCTCTCATTAAGATTGTTGGAGTGAACCAGACTATCACACTGCACAACGGTCTTGAAAGGTGCTGGTGAAACTTCGCTGAAATCAATAAAATCTCTCTCATCGATGAGTGTGTTTGCGACCAGTCCACGCAGCATTGCTCTCGCAAACTCTGTCGAGTCTGAAGCAGTCTCTGACACCCAAATTGGCTGACTCGAAGAGGCAGACAAGATCTCGTTACGAAGTCTTTCGCAATAGAGCAACTTACTTGTGATGAAGGCGCGTTTGTTCAACACAAAGCACCTGACAGTCATGGACCATAGTGAATGACCTGGTAGGCTCTCATTTTCTACAAAGAACCTGCACATTAGGTGTTCTCCCGGTTTCACGTCCCTCGCGACCAGTTCCCCCACCTGAAATGTACCGGTTCTCCAGAAGTCGTTCAAAACATAAAGCGTGTCTCTCTCAAAACAGCCTGGCAAGAGCGCATTTCGTTCGGAGTTCGATAGGAGGCGATCCGATTCTGTCGAGACAACAACACCCTCGGGCAACACTGCACTTAGGACAACATAGGGCAGGTCGATATTGGCATTGCTCTTGATGGTAAGCTCATAAATCCCTTCAACTCCTTGCCTGATTTCGTCTGGTCCAGAAATGAATGCCTCAAGGTCTGGCACGATCATCTTCTCCACAGTGTAAGCGCCGTGGAGGATAGCTGTGGTTATGGAATCGTTTGCGATGACCAACGAATATTTTCCGAGATCCACATCTGCTAATGCCCACCGAACCGTAGCTTCGAATGAGCTGGAGATATCAAGTACTTCACCCTCCGATACGAAAGTAGTGTCCTTGACGAGGAAGATTCTCATCTCCTTACGAAACCCAGCTCCCAGTATTTGGCACGTGACGTTTCCGCCGCGGCCGCCGTGGTCAGGTGTAATCGTGGTAATGGAGAACGGTAGCGCAGTTGCAATTAGAGTTACTCCTTGTGTCGCTCCACTTCCGTCCTTACTCAAGACATTGATGTAGTAGCTTCCCGCTTGAGTCGATGGCACCATTACTTCTTGGTTTGCCTGAAATGGTTCAGAGAACCTTTGGTCGTGGTCTGCAGGCGTCGGCACGCGATTGAATGAAACGTACATCTCATTATCTGCTTCGCTCTGATCGCTGTTTAGTTCGACCGACAGGTCTAACCCTGAATCTACTTCTACCTTGAAAAACCTACTCTGATTCGGCCCAAGTGTCGTGTTGTACGGAACACCCAACGTCAAACTCGGAATGTCTACCGCCATCAGGTTCGTAGAGCGACTCGCATTGTTACTCTCGTTCGACTCCCGGATATTATTGCGAATGTCGGTGCGGACAATGATGTGGTAGTCTCCTGGCGTAACTCCGGGTAGCTTTTCAGTGATCTCACCTTCCGCATCTAGCAGGTAAGTGGCAGCAAGACTAACTTTGGCGCTGAACTGCTTTGCAGCCCCAGGGGCCAAGTCAATGTATGTTTCTTTGATGCCAAGAGCCGGATCGGAAAGTTCCCAGACGGAATCCGCCGAGACAAATACAGCGTCTCGCAACCATCCTTTCGCAGGATTCGGTCCGATATTATGCAAAGTCCAGGAGATTGTCACTTCGTCACCCGGCTCTGCTTGCGAAGGGATGGTGACATCGGTGGCGATCAGATCGCTGACTGGCGCCAGTGTCACGAGAACAGATTGCGATGCGATATTGTTGCTTTCGCTTCCACTTTCGTAGACAACGTCGCCGTTGTCTGCATTGACAAGCAGGTAGCATGGTCCACTCAAGTAATTGGGCAATTCGATCACCAGGCTGTCCTGATAATTCGCTCCGGCGAGGAGTCCTCCCGCCTGTGCCAAGACACCCAGTTTCAAGTCGGAAGGACTCAAGACCTCATCGGGCGACAAGTATGCAGCATCATACCACAACTGCTGCTGGGCATTACCGATTCCGATGTTGTTTACTTGCCAATGGACAGTCACCCGCTGACCGGCGATAAAGTCACCTTCAATTGTTAGACCACTGGTTGCCAGATCCGAAGCAGGCGCCAGCTCGATAGTGATCGGTAGAATCGTGCTGACATTATTGTCATCCGATGTCTCTCTGATTGCGTTATAGGCGTCTGTATGAATGAAGATGTACTTCTGTCCGGCAATACCTTGTGGCAAACGAACCTTTGTGTTGCGCGAGTAGCTGCCGCTCTTGATCAACTTGCCAGATCGGCTGACATCTTCCAGACGTATGTCATCGGCATCGCCAGCAGTTGAGTTGCTGGACAAGAAGACGGCGTCACTCCAATTGGTCCCCAGTGTTGCCTCTCCGGAAAAATTGGAGACAACCCACTGCAGGTCGATTTGCTCTCCTGACAGTGAGAAGGCAGGAGCCGTGGCGCTGGTCACTGCCAGATCACAGTATGGATATTCGCCAACGACAATTGGGCTGCTCGAGCCAAAATTGTTGTTTTCATTGACATGCTCGTAGACCGCGTTTGCCACATCCGTCTGGACCAGAATGTAGAAAGTGCCGTTCAAACTTGTCGGAACGCTAATCGTAGCAGTGTCAGAACAAGCCGAGCCAATCGGAAGTCGCACTCTACTGCTCGCACTTGCCAGCCATTCAGCGACACTGGTGTCATAGACCGGTGATGGCGAAATGAAAATTCGATCCGAGATGTTCACAGAATCAAAGTCCGCAGCTCCGAGATTTTTGACAATCCAGATGACCTGAATCGCCTCACCGGCAGTTGCGCCATCGACAGTGTTGACCGAAATCACCTGCAGATCGGGAGAGGGACTCAGGAATACCTCCACAGGACCCATTCTGCTGGTTGTGTTGTTGGTGTCCACACCATTTTCCCATTCGTTGTTGTAGACGTCTGCAGTCACAAAGAGATAGAATGTGCCCTGTAGTCCATTCGGAATGGCCACTTCCTTGTTCTTGGCATAGTCTGCCGTCGGTGTGAGTCGTCCAACGCCCGAGACGAAAGTCCCCAGTACATGCGTCGCCGTATCAACAGGGTTCAGGATCGGTGTCGGTGAAAGATAGACGCGATCGCTCCAAGCGGCAATATCGGCACCTGTCGAGCCGATCCCATCATTCTTGACCGTCCAAGAGACATTGAGTTTTTTGCCGGATTGCGCCGATGCATCTGAGGTTACTTCGGTAACGATTAGGTCTGGAGGTCCAACCAGAGTCAGGTCGATCTGGTTGCCGATGGTCTTGTTGTTAGACTCCCCGGTAAATTCGAAAATGGCGTCCTGGAAATCTGTTACACCAACGATGTGGTACACGCCGTAAAGAGTTCTTGGAAGTCGGAGCTCAACAGAACCACGATAGAAGCCCCCTGCAGGCAGTTCATGCGGGAAGTCGTCCGGTTGTCCACCGGGGAGTGAAACCGTGTAGCCGCGCGTGCCAAGAAAAACGTCGCTCTGATCAAGTTGCGTATCCAAGGACAAATAGAAGGCGTCGACCCAGGTGCTCGTCGCATCTCCGTTGCCGGTATTCCGATCAACCCAATTGAGAGTGATGTTCTCCCCGGGAATGGCGGAAGTCGGTCCAAAAAGGCTGTCCAATTGCATGTCCGGCAATGGGGGTATTTGCAGATTGATCGCCCGACTGCGAGTCATGTTGTTGTTCTCGAGCTTTTCCCTGACGCGGTTGTCAACATCCGTCTCGACGAATATGTAGTGTGCCCCAACTCTATCTCGCGGCAACATCACGCTCTTGGTTGTGATGTAACCTTCATTGGAGTCGAGATAGGCCGAATTATCAAAGGTCGCAAGTATCGTTGCCGCAAAGACATCAAAATCTGGGAGGGGCGACAAGTAAACACGATCCCGCCAAGCCGCGCTATTCGAGCCACCGATGCCATGGTTCTTGACCAGCCAGTCAAGTTGCATCTCCCTGCCTGCGAATGCCGAGGGAGCCGTCTTGATGGAATCGACCCGCAGATCAGGAAATGGGTATGGTTTGACAACTAACCTATTGTCCGAAATTCGAAAGTTGTTCTGTGGTGATCCGGATTCATCGATACTATTAGTGGCATCAGCCTGGACGACAATCCAAAATGTTCCGTCAGTATTCTCAGGTATAGGAATGACACTGCTTGCTAGATATGATTCCCCTGAATCCAGGTCTACAGCGTTGTCGCGACTGAAGATCAGCAAATCATTTCCAGAAAGAGAATCGGTCGACAGGTAAACTCGGTCGGTCCAGCCCCCGGCGGCAAGTAGTCCTCCGATGTTTTCGACCTGCCAATCGAGCTTGAAGGCAAAACCGGCGGTGGCCGTCGATGGCGCTGTGAGCTGCTTCACGACAAGGTCAGGAAGTACATCAGGATATGCCAATCCGTGCAGGTGCTGGATTTCGCTAAGACTAAGTGCTCTGTTGTATATTCGGATATCATCGATAGTGCCCGGAAGATAGCCATCTAAATTGACGAATTTCGCGATGTAAACCGGGCCGCCATAGTCCGTCATTATCCCGTTTGCGGGTTGCTGACTTATCAACGTGCTATCGACATAGAACTTCACTGCGGAACCATCATAAGTTCCTGCAAGGAAATACCATGTTCCAAGCGTCCAGAACAATCGAGGTGTGCCTACACCCAGGTACTGACCATCGGGAGCCACGCTGAAATCAAACGAATTAGGGTATGCAGAGGGACGGAGGTCTGAATTTACGCTTAAGTGATATTGGTAATAAGGATTGGTGTGCGAACCGTAGGCTTTGCCGACAATAGGATCGTGAGCATGCCCGTAGTACGATACTGGCCTAAACCACGCCGCAACGGTAATGGCGTTCGGAGGATTGAGACCTGGGGAGTTAGGTACAGCAATGTAATCATTCACACCATCAAAACTGAGTGCCGTTCCCAGCGCTCCAACACCCGATACCGGAGTTGCGCCGTAAATGGTGCCGTTATGGCCGTTGCCAGAGTTGTCGACTGCGGTGCTGTCATCGAAGCTCCACCAAGCAACTAATCCGGAATCAATGTCAGGCTCTGTGAAGGGATTGATTCTCAATTGCTGAGCTGATACGAGACGATTGCCTGAAGCGCCCGTGACAACACTGATCCACCAGTTGCCCTCACTGCCCTCTGGAAGCACAATTGTGGTCGAATCGGTGTACACAGCGCCCATAAGAAGACCACCGGAGTGAGTCACGGTAGCAAGCAGAATCTCGCCACCAGACAGACTGTCTGTGTCGCGGTAGATATTGTCGACCCACTCGTTCCCAGCGTCCTCAGTGCCAATGTTGGACACAGACCACATGACAGCAATAGAATCAGTGGCAGTTGCCTCAGCCGGATTTGTGATTTGCGTTACAACCAAATTTGGAGGCTGCGCCGAGTTAAGCTTGGTCACAAAAGCATCTCCCCAGTCCCACTGATGCGTTGCCTGATAGGGATTCAAAGTCGGGAAGTTGGAAGACGCAGTCCAGCCCGTCACATAGGCATTGCCGCTGCCATCGACCGCGATGCCGTATCCATAATCCTCGCTTCCGCCGCCGAGGTAGGTGCTGTAAGACAGGCTGTTGCCAGGACTGTTTAGCTTGGCCACGAAAGCATCCTCGGCACCGCCCTGATGAATCGACTGAAAGGGATTCGAAGTCGGGAAGTTAGTAGAATGAGTTCTGCCCGTCACAAAGGCGTTACCGCTGCCATCGACCGCGATGCCGTATCCATAATCTTCGCTTCCGCCGCCGAGGTAGGTGCTGTAGATCAAGCTGTTGCCGAAACTGGAGAGCTTGGTCACAAAGGCATCACCAGCGCCTTGATACGTCTGATAGGGATTCAGAGTCGGGAAGTCGGAAGATTGTGTGAAGCCCGCAACGTAGGCATTGCCGCTGCCATCGACCTCGATGCCGTACGCATATTCGGTGTTTGTCCCGCCGAGGTGGGTGCTGTAGATGAGGCTGTTGCCGGTACTGGAGAGTTTGGTCACAAAAGCATCTCCGCCGCCTTGATACGTCTGGAAGGGATTCAGAGTCGGGAAGTCGGTAGATTGGGTAAAGCCCGTCACGTAGGCATTGCCGCTGCCATCGACGGCAATGCCTCCCCACGCGGCACCGTAAGTGTCATTGTTATTTCCACCGAGATAAGTGCTGTAGATCAGGCTGTTACCAGTACTGCTCAGCTTGGTCACAAAAACGTCCCAGTAGCCATGATTCGTCATCTGATAGGGATTCAAGGTCGGAAAGTCGGTAGAAGCAGTAGTGCCTGTCACATAGGCATTGCCGCTGCTATCGACTGCGAGGTCGTTTCCCCAATCGTCGCCTCCCCCGCCGAGGTAGGTGCTGTAGATTAAGCTATTGCCCGAACTGGAGAGCTGAGTCATAAAAGCATCTATGCCGCCTTGATCCGTCTGATAGGCATTCTGCGTCGGGAAGTTGGAAGACCAAGTTCCACCCGTCACGTAGGCATTGCCGCTGTCATCGACCGCGATGCCGTAGACATAATCGGTGTTTCCCCCGCCGAGGAAGGTGCTGTAGATCAGACTGTTGCCAGAACTCGAGAACTTGGTCACAAAAACATCTACGGCGCCTTGATACGTCGACTGATAGGGACTTAGAGTCGGGAAGTCGGAGGAACCAGTGTAGCCCGTCACATAGGCATTGCCGCTGCCATCTAACGCAATAGCTTCTCCAAGATCTTCGCTTCCGCCCCCGAGGTAGGTGCTATAAACCAGCCCAACTGAGTGCGTACCCAGCGCCTGTCGGGTCGAACGATAGGTTTCAAATCCAATTGTCTTCTCGAATGATTGCGAGAAGCTGGCTGTGCCGGACAGAACACTACTTGTGGGTGTTTTGATGGCCGCGATCATTTCGCCCCATTTGGTCTTTAGAATCAGTCTGCCGTCGGCAGCGAGCGAAGTCTCTTCGACACCTTCATAGGCAACCTTGATCAGCGCAACATCCGCTCCTGGCGCAGCTACGAACTCGTACGTAGCCTGACCGCTACCATCGCCGGAGTATTTCAAATCGATACCCGGGTAGATGTCTTTGAGCGTGACAGCCTCGAAGTTCGGAACGTCAGTATGCCATTTCGACGGATCATTTCCGAGGAAGTAGTTGCATTTGTATTCCATTTGCCCTTCGCCGAAAGCCTCGGGGTTTGCATTTGCGCCGAGAAATTTGGCGATCAAAACCAATTGTTCGACCGAGTCGCCACCGTCGGAATCGTAGGGGCGAACGGCGTTCGCCCACGATGAATCGGGTACACCCAACGCGGCGGACACAAGCTGTGTGTCCCTACCGATGTGGCGCGTGAATTGGTAGGTAACACCTTCTTTGGTGAACCACATCGTGGCTCCACTAGAGTTGGCGCGGAACAGGACACGGTCGTCCCACTGCCCCATGTTCTTGGTGAATGCCAGTGGCATCTGGTTCATTTTCTGAATAGTTGTGGACAAATTTGGATTAGTCGTTGCCATCAGGGTAGAAACCACAAGCAACGAAAGAACAGTCAGAATCAGGTTTGTTTTGCGGAACATGTCGGCCTCCCATAGGTGCACAGGGTGAGACATCGGGTTGTGTAATCAGAGGACAAGATAGCACTTCTTTCCATTTTGTCCAGCAAATTTGGGGGGTCGGAAGATGCTCTCAGATACGAGCAGGTCGCTTTCAGGCTCGGTCGATTATCGTCTGCCTTGGTCGCCGAGAGGTATTTGGCGGTTTGTGGGCGTTTGGTGTGGTGGGGTGAGAAGGGGCCATTTTGGCCCCTTCACTGTGCTGTGGGTTATGTTTCGACTTGCAGATATGCTCCTGTTGCGGCTATTTCTCCTTTGATGAGTGCCGTTGCCAGGGATGTGAGGTCGTAGGTGTCGTTGTTGTGGCTGGCTTCGAGGACGGTGTTTCCTCTGAGGTGTTTGGTGGTGTACATGGCGAGGATGAGCTCTTTCAGGTCGCAGTCGTTGATTACGTTGAATGGGTGTGATTCGCTTAGGCCGG
>CAIVAP010000053.1 GCA_903903945.1 uncultured bacterium
ATTCGCGACGGCGAAACAGCGGAGATTGCTATTCGAGCGTCTCTCACCGGACACCTGGTGTTCAGCACGCTGCACACTAATGACGCACCATCCTCAATCAACCGTCTAATCGACATGGGCATCCCGGCTTATCTCGTTGCCTCGGCCGCCAAGCTAATCATGGCCCAGCGTATGGTTAGGAAACTCTGCAAACGCTGTAAGGAAGAAGTCAAGATCGAAGAGGAAATTCTCGTCAAAGTAGGCGTTCCGGAGTCGGAACTGAAGACCTTCAAGGCCTATTACGCCAAGGGTTGTTCCGAGTGCAATAATATCGGTTTCTCAGGCAGAACCGGTCTATTCGAAGTGATGCCGATTACGACGGAGATCGAGCGTATGATCATCGCCAACGTATCCACACCGGAAATAACGGCGCAGGCGGTGAAAGAAGGAATGATGACATTGCGCATGGCGGGCGTCGATAAGATTCGCAAGGGCATAACTTCCGTTGACGAGGTGCTGGCCGAGACATCGTAGCGACATGGATAGAAAGATATGGTTGAAAAATGGTAACTGAAAATACAGGAGTCGTGCATGGTCAACTTGCGTGAACTGCTGGAGATACTGATCGAGAAAAACGCATCGGATCTACATCTCGCAGTCGGATCGCCGCCACAAATCCGTGTTGACGGTCGTCTGTTGACGCTCGACATGGATGCGTTAACCCCCGACGTCACGAAGAAGCTGGCATACAGCATGATGTCGGAGAAACAAAAGCAACGTTTTGAGGAGAACTCCGAGCTTGATATGTCATTTGGCATTGAGAACATGAGCCGTTTTCGCTGCAACGTCTTCGTCCAGCGCGGCAATGTTTCGGTGGCGTTGCGACAGATTCCTTACAAGGTCCCCTCATTTGAAGAGTTGGGTGTTGATAAGGCCATTATCGAGATGGCCAACTTGCCCCGCGGGCTGGTGCTGGTCACAGGACCTACCGGTTCGGGCAAGTCAACAACGTTGGCGGCACTGATTGACAAAGTCAATCGCGAGCGACACTCCCATATCCTCACCGTCGAAGATCCGATCGAGTATCTCCACCGCCACCAGAATTGTCTGGTCAACCAGCGCGAGGTCGGTTCCGATACCAAGTCGTTTGCGATCGCGCTGAAATACGCGTTGCGGCAGGATCCGGATGTAGTGCTCGTGGGCGAGATGCGCGATCTGGAGACGGTCTCCGAAGCGTTGAACATCTCCGAGACCGGCCACCTGACCTTCGCGACTTTGCACACTAACTCCTGCGCCGAGACAATCAACCGTATTGTCGACGTCTTCCCGACAAACCAGCAAGAGCAGATCCGGGTCACGGTGTCGTTTGTCCTGCAGGGAGTAGTATCGCAGCAATTAGTGCCGCGAATTGGTGGCGGCCGAGTGTTGGCAACCGAAGTGATGATATGCACACCTGCGGTTCGCGCGTTGATCCGTGAGGACAAGATCCATCAGATATATAGTATGATTCAGGCAGGTCAGAAGTACGGCATGCGAACCATGAACATGTCCCTTGCCGAACTCCATCTGTCGCGGAAAATCACGATTGGCGAAGCAATGGCGCGCTCGTCGAACGTGCAAGAGTTGAACGAGATGCTGTCGCGGGTTCAGACCGCAGCGGAAGCTCGCTACTAACGATGAGGAACGGAGGTTGCCATGCCAGTCTTTGAGTATAAAGGCAAAACAGTGACCGGCTCGCC
>CAIVAP010000054.1 GCA_903903945.1 uncultured bacterium
AATGAAGATGTGCGCATCTTTGAGGCGATTCCATGCACCCTGCCGCCGGCGAAGTACAAAATGCGGCTGACGGCCATTGATGGTATCAGCAAGCGCACCGGTGTTTCCACTTTCGAACTCACCGTCAAGAGTTTTGTCTCCGACAATCTCGACATCTCTGATCTGGAGATGGCTTATAACATTGTGCCCATGAAAACTGACACCATTATCTCTGCCCTGATGAAAGGTGATCGCAGAGTGATTCCCAATCCCAGTCGTTACATCTCTAACGAAGACTCACTGTTGTATTTCTACTGTGAAGTCTACAATCTGGTGCAGCGAGAAGGCGCTAGCGACGAGTTCGAGATCAAAGCCACCTTGCTTGATTCCTACGGCTACGAGTTGCGTGAATACCCCGTCGTACGCAACAAGAAACCCGGTACCACCGCTGTTATTACCGAGGGCTTGCCCGTAAAAGGTCTCCCCGGCGGCAGCTATGAACTGAATGTCCGGGTGGAAGACATTGTTACGGGGCGCAAGGTTGTGTCGACCAAGAAGTTTATGCTGATCTATGCCTTCGACCAACTCACGCCGACGATGACCAGCCCGGATAGCCTCTCGGTCGATGATGCCAAGTTGATGGAGCAAGTGATACGCTATATAACCTCCAAGGAAGAAAAAGAGACCTATAGCCAACTGAACCTTGACGGCAAGAAAGCGTGGCTTAAAGCCTTCTGGGACAGGAAAAATCCGAATGCCGGTAGCAGGGTTAACATATACAAGAACGAGATTTTCAGGCGTTTCCTGTATGCCAATTACTACTACTCCGGTTCGGCGGTCAAACGCAATGATGGCTGGAGTTCTGATCGTGGCAGAATCTACATTCAGTATGGACCGCCCGATCAGATTGACCAACGTCCGTCAACAATGGCGCAGAAACCTTATGAGCGCTGGCTCTATTACAGTCTTCCGGGACAGAGCGGTGGAAACTACTTCATTTTTGTGGACGAGACCGGCTACGGGAACTATCAACTGAGGCATTCGACTGTCAAGGGCGAGATTTCCAATCCCCAGTTTGAGGATCTGCTCGATGATGGCGACAAATAGCGCTTCGTCCTCTCTTGAGCAACGACAATCAGAATCGGCATCGGTTTGGTGGCGCCACAGCCCGCCCCCCAACGGATGCCGATTCTGATTTGGCGAGCAATTTCAGGAAAATAGCGAGCTTTACGGTGCGAGTCCAAAACTCCTTGTTTTTCTGACAGTTATCTGTATCTTAAAAGACTATGTGCATATTGACCGACCGAGCGTCTATATGAAAAAACCGATGCGCCGAATTGTGATCGCGATCGACGGCCCCGCCGCTTCGGGCAAGAGCACGACCGCTCGCGAGGTCGCCCGGAGATTGGGATTGGTTTATCTTGACACCGGAGCTATGTATCGAGCGGTAACGTTCAAAGCGCTGCGCGAGGGAATTGACTTGAAAGATGGCGACGGAGTCGCGGAAATGACCCGACGAACACATCTTGAGCTTCAGTGGGTCAACAACGAACAGCACGTGCTGCTTGATGGCGAGGACGTTTCACTGGCGATTCGCACGCCCGAAGTGACCGCCGGCACGACACCGGTCTCAGGCCACCCGCAAGTGCGTGAGATTCTAGTCGGCTGGCTGCGGCGAATGGGGGCCACCGGCGGTGTCGTTGCCGAAGGCCGCGACACGACATCCGTGGTTTTCCCTGACGCCGATGTCAAGATATTCCTGAGTGCCGACATCGAAGCCCGCGCTGGCCGTCGGATGAAGGATCTGGAATCGGTCGGAGTGGCAACTTCCCCGAATGAACAAAGCGAACTGCTTTCGCGCCGAGACCACGCCGATTCGAGCCGGCAGGCATCGCCTTTGGTCAAGGTACCCGACGCAATCGAAATCAACACTTCTCATATCACGATCGAACAGCAGGTGCAGAGAGTGGTTGATCTTGCCCGCGAGGTGGCTGAAGCTTGAGCGTTCAATATAGGATCAGCCAACTACTGATTTCCTCGACGGCACGTATGATTTTCGGCTGGAGAGTTATCGGCAGAGACAATATCCCCGAAGGCGGAGCGCTAATCGCATCAAATCATATTTCCGCTCTCGATCCGCCACTGATTGGCTCCGCCATCAGGCGGGACATGTATTTTTTTGCGAAAATCGAGTTGTTCAGGAACTTCCTGTTTGGCGCTTTGATCAAGTCGGTCAACGCTTTCCCGGTTCGACGCGGCGAAGCCGACCGACAGTCTTGGAAAATGGCACAATCCCTCTTGAGAGCTGGCAAGTTATTGCTTTTCTTCCCGGAAGGTACTCGCTCCAAGGACGGTCGCCTGCAACCGGGAAAACCGGGAATGGCGCGTCTGGCGTTTGCCACCGGGGTGCCGGTAGTGCCAGCTGCTATTTCTGGCTCCAATCGCCTTCGCGACGTATTCTTTCGTCGAGCGAAACTTCGCGTCGGTTTTGCCAAGCCAGTTTCTCTGAGCGATTTTGAGTCCGGCGGAGACGACGATACCCGCTTTGACCGTCTGACACAAGCGGTGATGGCGGAAATCGGTCGCTTGAAGGCTGAAGTGGATGCAATCTGACAAGGCGCCACGCAACTTAAGGGTTGCGGAATGGACCTCGATTGTCGATATTGAAAAAAGCCCGGAAGGGACAATGATAGTATCCGAGGAGGAAGACATTAATGTCTGACGAAACCACAACTAACCAAACCGAAAAGAAAATTACTGGAGGTGGAAAAGCCAAAGAGAAAAAAACCACCGGCCGATTGGTGAAAGCCCAGTCGGGCCAGAAGCTCAGCAAAGCCGAGCAAAAAGGCACGACCATGGTCACCGAGTTGGCCAAGACGGTCGGCGACGTGGATACCGAGCGCAAACGCCGCGTTTCGGAAAAGGCCTCGCGCCGCATCACTGACATGAGAGAGATCGAAATCCTTACGGTCGATGCGATCAAGCAAACTGATCTCGACGACGAGGAGTACTCGCCCAAGCAGTACCAGCACTTTCTGGACCTGTACAATCAAACCCTTCAAGATATCAAGGAAGGGGAGATCATCAAAGGGCGCGTGCTCGACATCACTCGTGATTATGTTATCGTCGACGTCGGTTTTAAGTCTGAAGGCATCATCGCGCTGGACGAATTTGCCGAGCCGATCAACATCAAGGTCGGTGATAGCATCGATGTCTATCTCGAATCAGTCGAGGATCAGAACGGCCAGTTGGTTCTTTCCAAGCAGAAAGCCGATTTCATGCGCGTCTGGGATCGTATCCGCGAATCGCATGACGCCGGCGAACTTGTGGAAGGTCGTCTGATGCGTCGCATCAAGGGTGGTATCGTGGTTGATTTGTTTGGCGTGGACGCGTTTCTGCCCGGTTCGCAGATCGCCTTGCGCCAGGTTCCCGATTTCGATGAACTGATCGGCAAAACATTGCATCTCAAGATCATCAAGCTCAATAAGAGCCGTCGCAATATCGTCGTCAGCCGCCGTGTGGTGCTGGAGCATGAGCGCGAGAAAATGCGCGAGCAATTACTCTCGCAGATCGAGGTGGGTCAGGTCCGCAAAGGCATCGTGAAGAACATCACCGATTTCGGTGTTTTCATTGATCTCGGCGGTCTGGATGGCTTG
>CAIVAP010000055.1 GCA_903903945.1 uncultured bacterium
AATGATGGGCGGTCCCGATACGGGCGAATTGGATGAAAAACTCTATGCGCTGCTTGGCAAAGGCACCAAAACAGCCATCGTCAATCTGGCCGGTTGCGAATGGATCAATTCCTCCGGACTGTCAATCCTCATTCATCACTACAAGAAGTTTCGCGATGCCGGTGGCGAGCTAAAGCTGGCAAATCTGACCGACAAGATTGAACGGATTATGGTCATTTCCCGTCTTACGGAAGTGTTCAAGGTTTATGATTCGGTTGATGCGGCGCTGAAGGATAATTAGCAACAGAGTGGGGCTATCTCGAGGGGTGTTTGCGTATGTCTATCATTACCTGCAAGGGTCAAACCGGCGTTCGATCGCCATCCGATCGCTGGCGCCGGTGGAGAGCTATGCGTTTTCTTGGATTACTGATCACGGTCTGGTTGCTCTTGACCGCACCCGGGTTTGCCTACAAGTGCGACCTTTTCGCACTTGCCGACTCTATCAAGAATACTCAGGTTGATTTTTCCCGGCAAGCCGATGTCAAGAGCCTGATTATCGAGCGAGGCGGCGCACGCTTCGTCCTCGGATCGGGCACGCTTACCCTGACTCGCCCGATTTATGGTCGGGTGATTGCGGCAGTTTTCGTAGGTAAGGGGCAGTTCACTCTGGTGCCTCCCAACTCCGCCGAGAAGTTTATGTTCTCCAAGCTCTGTAAGGACTCGGCGGCAGCCTGGGACTTCAAAGAGTTGGTCTTCTTCGCAACTGACAGTCTCATGGAAAACCTGGAGCAGCAGTATACCTTCAGCGACCTCAAACAGGTAGGCTCTCAGCAAGACCTACTCAACAGCTTTGGTGAATACGTTGAAAGCGAATTTGAGGAAACCTTCTCTGCGTATATTCTGCCTGAGTTACTGCAGAGCCGTTCGGTAGGGAGCTTCCGCGCGCGCTTCAAGGCTCCTTGTGGCAACCTGATTTTCATCTACGATCCTAAGGAAGTTGAGGAAGTCTGTCTCTATAGACACACGCAGACCGCCGGCGGTGCCTTCCCTGAACTGATCTCAAGTTTCCACTCGCCCGAGCAATATCAGCAGTCACAGTGGGGTCCTGACCACGAGAACAAGGACGCAATCGACAGCTTGGAATACGACATCAACGGCAAAATCTGGCAGTCGGCCAAAACCGATCTCCAGATCAAGCTGTCGGTTCTGCCTAGTCAGGATGATTTGCAGTCCCTGCGGTTCAGAATCTTCCCTGACCTGATAGAGGAGAGCGTTCACCTCACTGACGAAAATGGAGATTCACTCTTCTGGCAGAAAATCAAGAAAGAGAGCGGCATTACCGTCTACTTCCCGCAACCGCTGACCAAAGGGAAGCGCCATTCAATCCAGTTCAATTACAGTTCCAAGGGCATGCTTGCCAAGACACCCTGGGGCAATAATGATTTGGTTAGTTCGACAACCTGGTATCCTAACTACGGCTATCTCAAGCGCTGCAAGTTTAGACTGACTTATGCCTGTCCCGAGCAATACACCTTCCTATCGGTAGGAAAGAAGCTCTCCGAAAAGATCGAGGATGGCTTCAAGGTTACTTCCTGGGATATCTCCGACTATCCCGTCGCCATGATTTCCTATAACTACGGTGACTTCAGCCGCGATACTGCTAGTGCAGCCGATGGCATTCCGATTGAGGTGTACCGCAGCAAAGCTCATCTGGCTGGCTCGTCCGGCATGCTGGAAAACGTCCTGCTTGATATTCGAGCTTCGACGTCTCTCTTTTCGTTGGAATTAGCGCATTATCCCTTTCCCCGTCTGCTGGCCACAGAAATTCCTGACGCACACGGCCAGGGGATGCCGGGATTTCTTCATCTGGCCTGGAGCACTTTCGAGTCGCAATTGACTCCTTATGACGATGCCTTCCGCGCTCACGAAGTCGCCCATCAGTGGTGGGGACATCTGGTCGGCTGGCAAAGCTACCATGACCAATGGCTCTCCGAGGGTTTTGCCGAATACATGGGCGCATGGTATGTCCAGCGCAAGTACCTGAACCACGAGCAATATCGCGGCAAGTTTTTCGAGCTGATGGATAGATGGCGTGAAGATATACTCCAGTCGGGCGGCTATGATATCTGGGGCAACCCGACCGCCTACCACGCAGGCAACGATGCCGGCCCGATCTGGATGGGCTTGCGGCTGGCGACATCGAAATCGGCTGACTATACGACTCTTGTCTACAGCAAAGGTGCGTACGTTCTCTATATGTTGCGCATGATGATGTTCGATTTCAATAAGAAAGACGATTCCAAGTTTAACGCCATGCTCAAGGATTTCCTCGAGCAATACAGTTGGAAAGAAGCTTCCACACCCGATTTCGTTCGCATTGCCGAAAAACACTACGGCAGCAAACTTGACTGGTTTTTTGACGAATGGATTTACGGCAACGAGGTTCCGACTTACCGGTGGTCAGCAACAACAACGCTAGAACCTGACGGCCGCTATGTCGTGAACGTCGATGTTCAGACCGATGGCGTCTCGCCGACCTTTCGGATGCTGGTGCCATTCACGGTTCTTATGGAAGGCGACTATCATACGACCGTCCGTCTTGACATCGATGCGGTAAAGAAACGCATCACGCTGCCGAAGGTTCCTTACAAGCCGGCTAAGTTCATATTCAACCCGTACAAATCCGTACTCTGTAAGGACGTCAAACTCTAACTTTGCTGCTTGCAACCTGGCTTGGCTTCGGTCATTCGCGACCGCCGCAAACCCAGCACGACTCTCCACTTTTTTGTAACACTCTCCTGCCGCACGTCGTATACTATTTCAATTGATATCCGTACCATCCATAACGTGGGAATTGCAATGATTGAAGCAAGAGAACTGTGCAAAAACTTCAAGGACAAAAAACGTGGTGTGGTCAAAGCTGTGGACCATGTATCGTTTAGCTGCAAAGCCGGGGAAGTCTATGGCCTGCTTGGTCCCAACGGCGCCGGCAAGACCACGACCCTGCGCATTTTGTCCACGGCTCTAAAGCCAACCTCAGGCACTGCCATCATTAACGGTACCGATGTCACTGTCGACTCCCAGAAAGTGCGCTCCCAGATCGGCTTCTTGTCGGGTAATACCGGCTTATACGGCCGTCTTACCGCTCGCGAGATGGTGGCCTATTTCGGCAACCTCTATGGTATGGAAAAACAAACCATCCGTCGCCGCACCGACGAGTTGTTCACATTACTCGACATGTAAGACTTCGCCGATTCCCGCAATGAGAAGCTCTCGAGCGGCATGAAACAGAAAGTCTCGATTGTCCGTTCGGTGCTGCACGATCCGCCGGTCATGGTTTTCGATGAACCGACCAGCGGCTTGGATGTCATGAGTTCCCGCACCATCGTCGACTTCATCAAACACTGCCGCGACAACGGCAAATGCGTGATATTTTCAACGCACATCATGTCGGAAGCCATGCGCCTGTGCGACCGGGTGGCGATCATTCATAACGGCCGCATCTACCGTGAAGGCACGGTCAACGACCTCTTGCAAGCGACCGGTCAGAACAACCTTGAAGACGCTTTCATCAAGATCGTGGGAGAGTAAACAATGCAGATGCGAAATATCGGAACCATTTTCCGCAAAGAGTTCAAAGACACAATCCGCGATCGCCGTACTATGCTTTTCGCCTTCGTCATGCCGATCGTCATGATGCCGCTATTGATGATGGTCATCTTCAAGATACAGATGGCTGCCGTCCAGAAGATCGAAGGGGCACGCTCGGAAATTGTGATCCAAAACATCTCTCAGCTTCCGCAGGATTTGCGCGATTCACTTATGGCCGATACTACGTTTCAGGTCAAGACCGAAGCCGATTTCGCCGGCAAAACGCTAATGGACGAACTCAAACAGAAGGCTTTTCAGGCGCTCATGGTCGTGCCGGACAATTTCGCCAAAGCTATCGAACTCGAGTCGCCAACCGATATCGAAATCTACTATGACCGCGCTGAGGAAGTATCCGCCGCCGCCTATGACAAACTAGAGAAAGTCATGTCGCACTACCGTGATCGAATCATTAAGTCGCGCGTAGTTAAACGCCAGATCTCCGAAGATGTACTCAAGCCCTTCGAAGTTCAGGGCAACAGTGTTGCATCTGCCAAAAAACTGGCGGGGAAGATGCTCGGCGGCATCATTCCGTACTTCCTGATTCTTACATGCTTCCTGGGCGCCATGTCTCCCGCCATCGACCTTGGGGCTGGGGAGAAGGAACGTGGTACTATCGAAACGCTTATGGTCGCCCCCGCAACACGCGGCGAATTCGTGCTCGGCAAATATGCGGTTGTAGTACTGACCGGAGTGTCGTCGGGTCTCTTGTCTCTGGCGAGCATGATGGGCTTTTTCAAGTATATGGCCAATGACGTGGCCATGCAGCAAATGAAGGGGATGCTCAACATTCAGCTTGATATCCAGACTGTGATCTTGATCTTTGCGATAATCATTCCGCTGGCAGGCATCTTCGCCGCGATTCTTTTGTCGCTTTCAATTTTCGCCAAATCGGCCAAAGAGGCGCAGGGCTATGTCGGCTTCCTCAACATCTTTCTGGTGCTGCCCGCATTTGTTTCAATGGTCCCCGGCGTCGAATTGAACTATCAGATGGCGCTGATTCCCGTCGTCAATATCAGTCTGATCATCAAGAACGCGATTGCCGGTACTATCGAATGGAACTACGTGATCACCGCCTTCGTGTCGCTGTTTGCGCTCGCGGCACTGGCGCTCTATTTCGCCAAACGCTGGTTCGAACGCGAGGAAGTGCTGTTTAGAATGTAGCGCCGTCCCTTGTGCATTGCGCGAGACTATTATGGGCGGACCTTGTGTTCGCCCTTGCTTATTTTAGTGCCATACGACGGAGGTACCGATATCGCATCTCTTCATTAGAGGATAGGATGGCCAGACTTGCTAATCAGGCCAGCGCAAGTATATTACCCTTGTATGCCGATTTTGCCGCCGACTACCGCTTCCACTGAACGCCAAGGTTTCGCTCACCTCCTCCGCGCGCTCCGTCACCGCAACTACCGACTTTTTATCACCGGCCAGAGTTTCTCTCTCATTGGCACCTGGATGCAGTCGATCGCACTCAACTGGCTGATCTACCGTCTAACCGGATCGGCCTTCCTACTCGGCGTTGTCGGCTTCACGAATCAAATACCGGTGACCATCTTCGCGCCGTTGGCAGGCGTTTTTGCCGATCGTTGGAACCTGCACCGCACGATCATCATCACCCAGACTCTCGCGTTGATTCAGGCGTTCTTGCTGGCGGCGCTGGTTTTCACCCAGACAGTTCAAGTCTGGCAGATCATCACGCTCAGTCTCATGTTAGGTTTCATCAACGCTTTCGATACTCCCAGTCGGCAGTCGTTTATCGTCCACATGGTGGATGACAAACGGGACCTCAGTAACGCCATCGCTCTCAATTCCAGCATGGTCAATGCTGCGCGCCTGATCGGCCCGTCGATAGCCGGAGTGCTGATCGCCTGGGTAGGAGAGGGGGCTTGTTTTCTCGTCAATGGCTTAAGCTACATGGCGGTGATTATTGCCTTGCTGGCGATGCGGATTGTGCCCAGGCCAAACTCCGGCAATGGTGGCAATGTCATCGGCAATCTCAAAGAAGGATTTCGCTATGCTTTCGCCACACCGCCGATACGGTCGCTGCTGCTCTTGATGGCGGCGGTCAGTATCATCGGGCTGCCATACCCGTCGCTGCTGCCGATCTTCGCCAAGGACATTCTGCATGGCGGTCCACGCACGCTCGGTTTCCTGATGGGAGCTACCGGGGTCGGTGCGCTTTGTGGCGCGATTTATCTCGCTTCAAGACGTAATGTTATCGGCCTCGACAGAGTGCTGTCGCTGGCTGCCGGACTGCTTGGCATCGGACTCATTTTCTTCTCGCTCTCTCGCGTCTTCTGGTTGTCACTCGGAATGATGTTTTTCATCGGACTCGGCATGATGACACAGGTTGCCTCCACCAATACACTTCTGCAGACCATCGTTGATGATGACAAACGCGGTCGCGTCATCAGTTTGTTCATCCT
>CAIVAP010000056.1 GCA_903903945.1 uncultured bacterium
TCATGCATTTGCGCCGAGAAATATCCTCGATTAGTAATCTCTTTCGACATGGACAAGATTTGCTGTGGGCAAGCCTTGACACAAAGCTCACAACCCTTGCAATAACCCTTGTCTATAATAACACCCGGCATAAGACCAATCCTCTATGGCATTACAAGCCGCGTACGGCTTTAACTTTTTCTTCCCACGGTTTTAGCATCTGTCTCGATAGCGCAAACACCGGTACCTTGACGACATTCGGATCAAGCTGTTGAGCTACTTCCGTCACCACGCTGACAAACGCCACCGGTATCTCCGCGGCCTTGCCAACTTCCTCGGCCAATTTGTAGCCTTCGATAACGATCTCGGTCGTGGTTTCGCCAATCAGATGAGTATTCGAGACGATTCCGGTAAACTTCAGCCGCGAAGATAATTCAATATCGCGCATCATCTTCAGTGAACCGGCGACATCAGAAGTAAATGGTCGTCTGGCGTTGAGAACTATCAGAAACTCGTATCCCTTAGGCGCGAAGGCATCCACCATTGAACTCAACACCCGCGCGCCGACATCATCACCACCAACATCGACAATGACTTTTCCATCGGAACGCTCTATTTCCCCTCGGATTTCGGGGAGAATAATCGGCAAATCGGCGTGGCACATTTCGTTATGTGGCATAATCACTTGCACGCCTTGTGCTTCCAGCTCAAGGGCTGCTTCCCGTGAACGGAAGTAGGGATTAACGATGTCGAGATCGATGATGCTGACCGGTTGGCTTTGAGAGGTTGCCAGACCTATGGCGTAGTTTACGGCGACTTCGGTCTTGCCAGAACCGTAAGCGCCAGCGAAGACAATAACTCTTTTGTCAAATGCTGGGAAGGGTGTCTGCATCATAAGTGGCTTAGACAAAGTTACAATCTTCACATTCAGCCCGAAGCAAGGTACGGCTGAACGCCATAACAGTCAAGAGATTTCGCAGTATTATTCCAGGTCCGAAGGCGGGAGACTGCCCATCTGTCATAAGGGGCAAACGTGGAGTCTCGTGCAAACTTGGAATGCCAAGTGTGGCTGAGCAAAAGTGTCCGTCCCCCTCTCGCTAAATCCTGCGCACATTATATTATCGGATAATTTCCGTCGAGTTTTAGTCGCGGTGACTCGTGCTGAGGAGCCTTTTTTTCCGACGGCGGATCTGCAACGATAGCGACCTCGCTGGCAAATATTACGGAATGACACTCCTTTGCGCCGAAACAAATTGTCAACAGCCCCCGTCATAAGGGATGAGGAGAACCAAGACATGAGGCAGATTATTCTTATTTTCGTGGCCTTTGCCATTATGGGAGGCAATGCTATGAGCGGTCGACTAACTACTGTTACCGAAAAAGCAACCGCGCCGGGGGTGAAAATCGTTGATGGCGAAATCAAGTTATCTGTGGGGGAGTTCAATCTCTATAAGGGAGACTCGGTGCCCGACCTCATTGCCACAATCGAGGGGGATTATGATGAGAGCAGATATTCGTATGACTACGATTTTGATCCATCCGGTCAGCGGGCTGATCTGCTTTTTAGTTCGGAACTGAGAAGTCACTTTCACACCAATATCGACGGCAATAGCAACCGCTGGGAACTCGGTCTTTCTCCCGACGTGGAATGGCGATTGAAGGGGGATATTGGAGCGGCCAAAGCGACTCTTGATCTTGGTGGTCTGTCAGTATCGGAATTGCAGTTTGATGTCGGGGCGGCTGACGCGCGCATCGACTTCTCGACTCCGAACCAGACAACCCTGAATTACTTCAAGATTTCGGCGGGCGCCTGTGATCTGAAGATGAATGATATCGGAAACGCGCGCTTCGATCGACTCGAATTCGACGGTGGTGTCGGCAGTTTCCGGCTCGACTTCTCGGGCAAATTTGACTATCGCGCCGACGCCAAGATAGAAGTAGGGTTGGGATCGGTTCATATCATTATTCCGTCCGAAGTTGGTGTGCGTCTCGAAACCAGCGATAACTTCCTCAGTTCAGTCAAGTTTTCCAAACGCGCTCTCAAGAGAGTACATGAAGACGAGGATGTTTTCGAGACCGACAACTTCGATACGGCCAAGGGACAGTTGATTCTCCGACTCGAGATTGGCATGGGCTCGGCGGATATCGAATTCAGGTAACTCCTGCTACTTGTCCGAGGCGGCACCGTATTGGAGTTTGTAATCTCCGGGTACGTCGAAGTGGCCTGCGGGCGTTTCCACTTCTTTGAACTCGAGCAGTTCCTCCCTGCCTTCGATCGTCATCGTGCCATAGTCGTCTGAAGTCCCTGTGGACACCGACAGAAGCAACACAGGGAAGCCACAGATTCTATCCATTGAGGAGTCTTCAACACCACCGTATTCGAGCCCTCGGGCATTGGCTGACTTGATGGCCCGGTAAAGTCCGAGATCGAGAGTAATCTCCTCGGTGGTCCAGAGGTCGGCACAGGTTTTCCCTGTGACCGATGGCACATCCAGGTTTTCTTCCAGCACGTACTTGCGGCAAAGAAAGCCGTTGCACAGCATCGTCGAGTCGGTCTCGACCACCTTCAATGCAGGTGGTTTGCGCATTGCCGCCAGACCTTCCGTTAGCATTCCGTACGGACTCTTGCCCTGACCGGTTACCTCGACGCCCTCCGGCGTAAAGACGGTGTAGGTCTTGGACTTGTGAAGAAGCGTGTAGACCAACCGCGCTTTGGAGTCGTAGATGAAGCTCTTGTCATCCATGTCTCTCCTGGCCCTGTCATGCGTGAGCCAAATGGTAACCGTGTCTTCGATACCAGCTATCTCAATATCGCCCATTTTAGTGGGCATTGTTACGGCTCTTTCTCTGATCATGACATCCGCACCAGCCTGACCGGCGCCGAGGCATAGCAATATCGTAAGCAGAGCAACTGACATGCTGAACAAGCGTGCCGAATTCATATTGCCTTCTTCCTATTCGAGTGTATGGGCGGGGCCGTTGTGCCGTCCGGTCATGCCTGGCCGATGTCGAATCTATCAATTGACTACAGGAATAGAGGGAATCGAGCTATCACTGTCAACCAGAATTTGGTGGAAAGTATGGATCCAGATGATCTGGGAGTGATGCTGAGCTTGGCGCTGTTGCTCAAGGAAGCGGCTTGGTCGTGGCCAGCAACTGCCTGAACGTGTCCTCTAACTCGGGGAAAGCAAACTGATATCCCGATTCGAGCAGTTTGCGGGGGACGATCCTTGCGCCCGAGAGCAACAATTCCTCCGCCATTTCGCCGAACGCCAGCTTGGCGCCGAATGTCGGTAGGCCGAAGAACGCCGGACGCGTCAGGACCTTCGCCAGCAGTTTCACAAAAGTGGCGTTGGTCACCGGATTGGGAGCTACCAAATTGACCGGTCCCGACAAAGTGGACTGCTGGACGATGTGCAGTAACGCCGAGGGAATCTCTTCAAGCGCGATCCAACTCATCACCTGCTCGCCGGAACCGATCTTGCCACCCAATCCGAGCCGGAACAGCGGCAGCATCTTGGCCAGCGTGCCGCCGCTTGGGCTCATCACCAGGCCGGTGCGCAGATTAACCACACGGATGCCGGCGTCCTCGGCAAGTTTCGTTGCCGCTTCCCATTGCCGGCAGACTTCGGACATAAAACCGTCGCCGGCGGGACTGGTTTCATCCAAGTCTTCGTCAGGAGGGCGGTTGCCGTAGAAGCCGATTGCCGATGCCGACAGCAACACCTTTGGCGGTTGTTTGAGTTGGGTGAGAGTCTTACAAAGCAACTCGGTCGAGCGCACACGACTCTCCAGCACACCGCGCTTGTGGGCTTCACTCCAATGCGCGGCAGCGATGTTTTTGCCGGCCAGATGGATGACAACATCTTGGCCTTCCAGATCAGCGACATCAATCATCCGTTGATCGGGATTCCAGAGGGAAATCTTGTGTGCCTGGTGAATCTGAAACGGTTTGCGCGCAAAGAGAGTGAGTCGATTGCCATTTGTACCGTAAGCACCGGTTAGTCGCCGCCCGATCATGCCGGTGGCGCCGGTGATAGCGATCCGCAGACCCTTGTGATTTTTCATCAAAGAGTATACGTGTCGAACTCCCCTGAAGTTCGCGTTGGTAAAGAAGATTTGGTGCGCTGTTAGGGAGGGAGACGCTGTCCCATAAGTTGGGCCGCAGAGACACCAGAACGAGGACAGGTTATCCCCCCTTATTAAAGGGGGACTGACGGGGGGGTTGTCTTTTTCTTGGTGGATAGGCGCTTACAACCCCCTTGGTCCCCCTTTGCTAAGGGGGAAAATGAACCTGCTCCTCGCGCACTTCGTGAAATCCAACTTATGGGACAACCTCGGGTTTCTGACGGCCGGACATCGTTCATTTGTACCTGATTTTCATCACCAGCACGGCGCAGGCGATTACAAAAGTGACGGCATTAGCGACGATGATCGGCGTGTTGTGTATCAGGATACCATAGATCAGCCACAGCAGAACGCCGGTGCAGACGACGATATACATCGCCAGCGAGATATCATGCGTTGACCGCGTTTTGATGACTTTGATCAACTGCGGCACAAAAGCGACTGTGGTCAGAGTTGCGGCGAGCAATCCGAGGAGGAGGAGGCAGTCCATAGTGAGGCATTCTACGGGTGGGTTCTGATGTGGGCAAGAAAAAAGCCAGTCCGACCAGCCGAATTGTCTTGACAAAGCCAACCGGTGCTGTTACTTTCTTCTTGAAAAAGTAATTCTTCTTCTCACTCAACGCCTTTATCAACGGGAGGTCTCCATGATTAAACCGAGATAGACGCGCTCAGGATGGCTGTTGCTGCTATGCTTGAGCATTCTTGTTCCTGTGGCTATTGTTGGAGCGCAGGCTTCGCAGCCACAGTACTTTGCAGGAACGGGACACTGGTACCAGGTGGTGGAAATTCCGTCTTATACGTGGGTATACGCCCGCGACGCCGCTGCCTCGGCTGGTGGATATCTTGCTTGTATTGAGAGCCAAGAAGAAAATTCCTTTGTAGCATCAATTCTTCCAAACGTGTACTCGGCATGTTTAGGCGGATATGAGCAAAACGGGAATTTCACGTGGGCGTGGATCACTGGAGAACTTTGGGGCTATACAAACTGGAATTCTGCAACTAATGAACCAAACGATGGATCGGGGAACCCGCCTCAAGACATCCTGTTGATGAACGGAGTTCTATCTTTGCAACCCGTCGGTACTTGGGATGATTGCGATAGTCTGGCCTCGGGCGGCCCAGCATTGTGTTATGTCGTTGAGTACAACAGCGACCCGGGCTGCAAGTTCGGCAATGCGCTGCGGTTTGATGGGGTGGATGATTCGGTCGCCATACCAATCGCCGCACTGAACGGTTTGCCGCAGGGAACAGTAGAGGCTTGGGTCAAATTCGACACCCTCTCCTTGGCCAACAACACGGATCAGTCCATCTTAAGAAGAGCCGGTTACTGCATTGGCGATCTGAGATTGGCAAAAGAGGTAAGTTCCGGACCAAATGGTGATAGATTCTACCTCTCCTTGGATGCAGGGATGACGCGACTAGATTCAAAGACGATTGCTTCCGTCAGCACTTTCATACATGTTGCTGGCACTTGGGATGGGTCATATTGGAGAATCTACATCAACGGAACGGCTGAAGATTCCTTCCCATCAACAATTACTCTGACTACTAATAACGACATGCGCGTATACGTTGGCAATGTTCCTGTATGTCCCCCGGCTCTTCCCGAGGCGTTCAAAGGCCAAATAGACGAGATTAGAATCAGCAACGTCGTCCGTACCCCTGCTGAATTCTGCCTGACGGGCGAATGCACACCCGACGCTAATACTATAGCGCTGTTGCATTTCAATGAGCACTCCCCAGACACTGTCTTCGACGCATCGGGCAATAACAACAGAGGCATAATTTACGGAGCGACGAGAATAAGCTGTGACTTTATTTGCGGCGACGCCAATGGCAGTGGCACCGTCAACATCTCTGATGCGGTCTATCTGATCGCCTACATCTTCTCAGGCGGTCCAGCGCCAGAACCATTGCTCGCTGGTGACGCCAACTGCAGTGGGTCGGTCAATATCTCGGATGCAGTTTATCTGATCGCGTACATTTTCAGCGGTGGACCGGCGCCGTGTGAAGGGTGTAAGTAGGCTAAGTGAAATTCCGTAGGGGTAGCCCCATGTGGCTACCCCGGCTCGGGCAACCACACGGGGTTGCCCCAACAATGGACGCCGTCAGGAAAAATTCCTGACGGCGCTTGACTTTGGCCATGTAGCGTCGTGAAAAGTCTGCTGTTGTGCTCGTGCCTACTTTTTGTCCGAGGGCGCAGCAACCGCAATGCCCGTTCCGGTCAGTTGAACCTTTAGCCAGACTTCCTGTTTCTTGGGCATTTCGAATCCACCGCGGCCACCCGGATGACTGCCGCGACCACCGCCACGTCCTTCAAATCCACCGCCGCCACTACCTCCGCCTGGGCCACCGCCCGGAGGCATGCCACCGCCGCCTCCCATTCCGCCGCGGTCGCCTCGACTTTCGCCCATTCCCTCCGGCATATTGCTCTTGTCCATTTCTCCCCAGGCCAAACCCAAGCCGATCTTCTTGCTCGGAGCCACCCCGAGTCCATAAGAACGGACGCCGCTTTCTTTCAAGGGAACACTAAACTCATAGACAAAGAAGCCCTTGTCGACTCCAAAGGCCACCGCTGGTCCCTCTGCGCCATCCAAAGGAATTTCTTTCTCTGAAATCACATCCTTCTGGAAGCAAATGAATTTGCTCTGGAAATTCTTCTCGCGATCGCGTATCCTCTCGCGCATCTCCGGCGGCATCTCGCGCCGCTGTGCGGTGTCTTTCTCGCCCCCCGCGGCCATGATCTGCTCGCGTGTCGGTCCGCCGGTGAACTTGAGCATGAAATCCTTCTGTTGCGTGCCTTTGGCGTCAAGATAGACCTTGAGCCCGGACATCTTGATCATCCGCGCCCATTCGGCTTTGCGGGAGCAGACTAGGACGTAGACATTGGCGGAATCGTTGCACAGACCGACCGTGGCCTGTTGTTCTTCCAGAAAAGTCATGGCATTTTCCGGCCAATCGCTAATTTGGCCGTCAACTTTGATGCCTTGTGCTGATCTCTGCGAGGTCAGTTCGATATTCTTGCCCCAGAGGAAAGAGGCCAGAAGCACAATAAGAAAGAATAGAGTAATTGTGTATCGGGCAAAGCGCTTGATACTCATCATGTCATCCTCACTCGGTAAGTTATTATCGTTCATAGACAAAGACCTCCTTGCGTCGACGTCCTTGTGTGTAGTCAGTTGGACAGGATGGAGCTATTGCTACTTGCGGGGATTTTGGGAAGCGAAACGCAAACCAATGCCAATAGTGGCAACACTCTCGGTTACCGGTGGAGTCGGACTCGGAGTAGGAGACTTTTTGCCGGGCGTCAAAGAAAATACTTGACATAGTCAATGACATATGCAATTATATCTTCATGATGTCCAAAAGAATGTTAGATAAGACAGGTGGACTTAATCACTCAGGTGGTGAGTCTCATCTCCTGCGGGAAATCATGCGGACCAATCAGACACTGCTAAGTGTGTTTACGCGCGAAGTGGGAATGCCGGCGGCGCGGCTGGCGTTGGTGCGACTCCTTGCCGTTAGCCATCCTGATGTATTAGGAATTACGGAAATCGCCCGACGGTTGGGAATTGATGCGGCGGCGGTCACTCGGCAGGTACAGGAGATGGAGGCGGAACGACTGATCGTTCGGCATGCTGATGCCAAGGATGGCCGGCGCAGTTCTGTGAAACTCACATCCAAGGGACTCAGACTCTTCGAGCAGGTGCACGAGCGGGCGCATGAATTCGAGCGATTGTTCGGCAAAACCGTTGGCGACGAAGAGGTCGCAACCGCTGTAAGAGTGCTGGAACAAGTGCGATCCGTCATCGGGGAGTTGTGCCGGAAGAGGAATGCCGAAGTCGGCGGTTGGTGAGCGGGCCAGAGAAAACCGTGAAGCATGTCAGATGAAAGGAGCCCGATGATTTCTAACACAAAGAGGCCTTTTGGTCAGAGAGCGTTTGTGGCCTCACTGGCTGCATTCAGCGGTCTCGGGCTTCCGGCGACCGGTCTGGCGAACCACCTGCTGCAAATGGAGCAGATGACGCTCCGCCGTCATGTGTGGATGTCGGCACACAATACCCTCGCGGTTATTTTTGCAGTGGCCGCTGTTTGGCATATCATCCTGAACCGTCGGGCGCTGCTCAATCATGCTCGTTCTGTCTCCAGTGGTTTGTCTGGGGTCAGTCGAGAAGCTACATGCGCCGGCATTATCGTGGCCTTCTTGTTGTTCGTCTTTGTGGGCCATGCGTTTCTACTTCGATAGAGATGGGTTGATGAAACTACACTTTCCATTTCCAAGGCACAATCAGACTTCGCATATTGCGATTGATACTCGACTATGCGAATCATGTGGAAAATGCGTTGAGGCATGCCCGGTTGGCGTGCTCGGCCTGCTGCCATTTCGATTTCACCGTCATGTACGTGTCAACCATGGCGAACTCTGTAAGGGCTGCTTGAAGTGTGTCCGCGCTTGTGTTCAGGGCGCAATCCGATCTTTGGGCAACAGCAAGGGCACAGCAAAAGCGGCAACAAACGAAAAGTCGTAGACCAGCCAGCCGCTAAGGCCGTCCTACTTCTTAGCCGAATTCCCACCCCACACGCTGATATCCGATCTGCTGCCATCGAGGTCGGTCAGGACGGAATCGCCGGCGTTGATCAAGGGAGAAGCTGGCAAGAGTCTGAAAGAGATCGTGTCGGCAAACATCGGATTAACCGAGAGGTTGCCGTGCCTGCCGGTGAGGTCGTCGCTGTCACCGTAATTGGCGGCGTACTTTGGCTTCTTTGGATCTTTGCGTTTGTCGGGATTGGCGCGTTCGGTGACGATAAGCACAGAGTCGGTGAAAACGTCATTGTTGGCGATCACGAAATCACGCGGGTTGCCGAGCATCCAGACACCAACACAGGGGCAGACCCATTCATCGCGCCAGCCATTGTTGTAAACGATGTTATTGATAAAAACACCGCGGGGGCCAAGTGAGTCGGCGCGGTCGCCCCAGTTGGCGAAACCGCAATTGCCGTTGCGATAGATCAAGTTGTTGGTTGCTTCCATAAACGACGTGCCGGTTGCAATCACACCCCAGCCAAGGCAGTCCAACACGATGTTGTTGCGCACGACTGCGCGCGAGGTGCCGAAACTGCCAATGCCTTTCCAGTAATGACTGACACGATTTCGTAGCACGGTTGCCTGCGCGTCCCAAGTAATGCCGATACCCGCGCCGCGGCCTTTGTCAATGCGGTTGTCGGCAATGAACGCCTTGGCGCCACGATAAAGGGCGATACCGTCCCAACCGTTGTTGAAAATTTCGTTACCTTCGATAAACAGTTCCGACCCTTCGCGCCCAAACACGCCGCCAACACCGACGACTACAGTGGTATCGCGATATTCGTTGTTGATGATTTTGCAGTTCCGTACTGTGACGCGGGAGAACTTAGCGACAATGCCGGCATCAGTGGCGCCGCCATCTTTGTCCCGCACGCCACCGGTAATCTGGCAGCCTGCGATGGTTGACCCCCAGCTATCGAGAAACAGCACACCATATCCCGCGCTGGTCACCAGCACCACGGAATCGGGATCGACGCCTTTGATAGTGATTGCTTTGCCTTCGATCACAAATCCGCGACTGGCATTGACCTTAGTACGCGCATCAAGGCAGTTGCCGCAGAGGTCTTCGACGTAGGGTGACGGTTTCGCCGCGTAGGTTCCCGGCAGGACGGAAATTTCGTCTCCCGATTTTGCGCTGTCGATTGCGGTCTGCAAATTCTGGAACGGTTTGGTAAAACTGCCGTCGCCTGGCTGGTGTCCGGATGCCGATACAAAGATAGTACGATGATCCGGTTGATATTCTTGGGCGTACGACAACGCCAAAAACAGGTTTACTATCGCGAAAACGGTCACGATCCGGTGCATAATTCCTCCACTTGCAAATCGAATTTAACTAAATAAATTCCACGCGCATGAACACGAAAAAAATGAGCGCGCTGGCCGCGCCGACCTTGCTCGACTTATTCTCGCAGCCGGTGGAAGTTATGCCACCGGAGGAAGAA
>CAIVAP010000057.1 GCA_903903945.1 uncultured bacterium
ACTCTGGTTGGAGCGGCTCGCGATCTTTTTATGTCAACCAGCCGGTCGCCAATAATCCACCTACGGTACCGACGCTCTCGGCGCCGGCTAATGGCGCCACGATGACTTCACCACAACCGACCCTGGTGATCGTGAATTCCACTGATCCGGAAGGTACGACGCCTGTTTACCACTTTCAGCTATCAACATTGTCCAGCTTTTCGTCAATCGCCGTCGAAAATCTTTCGGTCGCTCAGGGTCCGTCAACGACTACTTGGCAAGTTACCCCGGCTCTCAACAATTTGACGACTTACTACTGGCGAGTCCGCGCCTCCGACGGTCAGGCCTACTCTGGTTGGAGCGGCTCGCGATCATTTTATGTCAATCAGCCAAGTGGAAACAGCCCTCCGACCGCTCCGACCTGCAGTTCACCAACCAGCGGCGGCAGAGTATCCAGCCTGACTCCAGATCTGATTATCAACAACGCAACTGATCCCAACGGCGATCCGTTGACCTATCAATTTGAGTTGTACAATGCTTCCTTCTCCACTCAGATTTCACAGTCGCCCATGATCACACAGGGTAGTGGGAGTACTACTACCTGGCGCGTGCCGGTCACTCTGTTACAGAAGACAACCTACACCTGGCGCACGCGTGCCTACGATTCGCAGGCCTGGTCAAACTGGATGACACTTGCCAACTTCCGTACTAATCGTCCACCTTGGACGCCGATACCTCGTACGCCGGTGAACGATACTGTTTTCGGGTCGGTACATGTGCTGGTAACAAATAACACGACCGATCCCGATGAGGATACGCTGACGTATGATTTCATTGTCTTTTCCGATTCTTTGCTAACCAAGCGTGTCGAAGCCGGCCTGGGGATACCACAAGGGGCAAGCTATACCGCTTTTTCGTCCGGCGGCTCCTACACCAACAACAAACCCTACTGGTGGCTGGTGCGCGCTTTCGACGGCGACGCCTGGTGCAACTGGAGCGCCCCCACGGTATTCTGGCATCTCGATATGGCGCTTGATGCGGCGGACGCGCCCACACTTGTCAGTCCCGCGGATGGCTCGACCGAGACGGATGTTAAGCCGCAATTCCATGTCACCTGGTCGGGGAGTGGTTCATCGGTATGTCAGTTCGAATTGGCAACTGATGCCGGTTTCAGCACGATCATCGACGGCGGCTCGGTTGTCGGCGATAAAGGCGCGGCTGTGTGGACTGCAAGTCGCCCACTGGAAAACGGCAAAACCTATCACTGGCGCGTGAAACGGGAGCAAAGCGGCTATTCACAAGGTGCTGCTTTTTCCGTGAGCGCCAACATTTTCCTGTCACCGAATCCATTCTCATACTTGGATGGTGTGATCACTATCCACAATCTGCCCCCCGCTTCGCGTTTTGAAGTCTACACGCCTTCCGGCGAGAAGGTTGTAGAGTTGGACAACCTCAGCGGTGATTATGCCTGGAACGTCCTTAACTCGAGCGGTGAAAAACTCGGATCAGGCGTCTTTCTCTACTATATCCGATTCAACGACAAGACGGTGGCCGACAAATTCATTGTTGTCAGATAGCTTCAACTTTCTAGCTTCTATCAAGAGATTATTCCGATCGAGTCCGGCAATCGCCGGACTCGGTCGGCAGTGCTACCGTTAAGGAGCCGCTTGATCCGGCTCCCAGTGTTATAGGAAACGGAGAACAATATGTATCGGATCAACAAGATCAGTCTTTTTGTTGTGATCGCAATGTTGGCGATCTCAACCAGCGCTTATGCCCTTTCCGGTCTGGGGTTGGGAGTCAAGGCCGGTGTGCTGACAAGCTACAAGAACCCGAATCTCAAGCTCGACACGTATAAAATGGACGACTTGAAATTCTACGGTGCGTTTGTCAAGTTCGGAGGGCAGGGGATGACTCTTGAAGCCGGGGTCGAAACTTTCTGGAACAAGAAGAATCTCGATCTGCTCGGCAGCAAGGTTGAAGTCAAGGCTCGCGATATCCTATTGACGGTCACCGCCAAGTTCTATTTCAAATTCCCAATCATCAATCCATTTGTCGGCGCAGGTATCGGTGCGCACAAGTTCACCTATAGCTACAGCGGCAACCTCGGCGGCTACTCAGGAGTCGAAATCAAGATCCCGGATGATAAGACCTACTTCGGCTATCACATCGTTGTCGGCGCCAAGACCGCGATTGCCGTGCTTCCGTTTGACCTCTTTGTCGAAGGCAAAATCGGCAGAGTCAACTCTACCGGCGACCCAACCGACTTTACGATTCTCTCCGGAGGGGTGATTATCAATCTGCCGTGACGGCTCGGCTGGCTGGCCCCTCTGCGCAGAGCCGTCTTGCCGCTAAACCATTGGCTCGCATTGACCGATACAATATGGGAAGGTTGCATTGGAAGCATGATTACTACCCCCCACGACGAAAAGGGACATCAATACTACGATTCCATCTACGCCCGCGGTTACGCCACGCACGGCTACTACCCTCTCTATGATCACATAATCAAAATCATAGAGAAAGACGGCATGCCACACCGCATGCTGGAGATCGGTTGTGGCGTCGGCGACTTGGGGAAACTGATTGTCGAGCGGGGGCATCAATATCGGGGATTCGATTTTAGTCCGGTTGCTGTAGAATGTTGTCGCGCCCTCTGCCCGCAGGCCGATTTCCGCGTCGGGGATGCCTACGATCCCGCCTGTTACCTGCCGCATGATTATGATACCGCAGTCGCGCTTGAAGTGCTGGAGCATTTGGATGATCTCAGGATGATCGAAAATATCCCAATTGGCGTGCGACTGATTGCCTCGGTGCCGGATTATGACGATGTTGCTCACTTGCGGCTCTACCAAGACTCGAAACGTGATATCCTCGAGCGATTCAGGCCGCTGCTGCATGTGACTGAGATACTGTCTCTCGTCGTCAAGGGGAGCTCGGGAGAATCGAAGACGATCTATCTGTTTCAGGGAGTGCGAGTTCGCTAGGTCAACACCGCTTCGGTCTTGACCTTGGCTCGTTCACTTGTTGTCTGGTTCTTGTGCTTAGCGTACGTTCTCGTGCGCCAAGTCATCATGTTCTGTCGTTACATCATCGTTTCCTCTAGCATCACAATCGAGAAGCGTAGCGCTACGGCAAGTGTGTCACCGGCATAAATGCTCGGACGGGCGGACATAACGGGCGCCCCAAAAAGTACGTCTCTGCGCAGAGTTGGCGTCCAACCGAAGTCGCCAGTGCAAGTATGTCCGCATCGTCCGACGTCGGTGACATCACCTTCTCTACAAACTGTCTTGCACGTGTTTTTTGGAGTGCGGCACTACAAAGAGTGGAGGTAAGTGGTTGGGGGGGACGGGAGAGGGGAGGGGGAGGAGCGAGAAGGACTACAAGAGGGGGGAACAGGGGCGGTGGGAGGAAAAGCGCTTGACAGCCCAAGGAATAAATACAACCTTAGGGGCGATATTGAGTCCGTTGTGCCAAGAGAGGTTGATCGCGTGCACATACCGATGGCTGATGAAGTACTTGCGAAGGCGAAAGAGCTGCAGCTGGAATGGATATCGAGCGAGCACGCACTTCAAGAGGGCTTTTTCTTCGGGTTGAAACCGTTGCGAGATGCCCTCTTAGCGAACGAAGCCTCGAAGAAGAATAATGTTCCGCTATCTTCGAATACATTCTGGGAATCACGCCCAAGTACCGGTTCGATATTTTATCTATGGAAATTCCCTGGGTGGCTAATCAACTGGTCCTTGCAATCTCCCACTCAGCAATCTATTTCCCGTTATGCACAGTCCCGATATCTTTTTATGCGCCGACTATCGCCGACTCACTATTCTGGTACCATATGGATTTCGCGGTGCGATTGGCATCAAGCGGATGGGATCGCGTTGCACTTTTGCTGGATATCGCCTTTGAGCTTGATACCCGGCGCGAGTGCTCACTTTCGCGGGTGTTGCAGGACATACCGCGTACATGCCCGGATGTTGTCCGCGTGGATTCGTTCAAGCGGCTAAAGAAGTTCCGGGATGGGGCATTCGCTGACATTGAGGGTCCTGCTTCGCTTGGCAGTCGCCACGAGATCACTCATATCATGTCGCCGTCCATAAGGCTCTTTTGCGAATTCCTCGAAACTTGGACAGGTCAGGCGGGCAAAGTGCTCCCTGCGGAACGCGCCGAGGAGCGACTGAAACTTGTTATTCGCCATCACGGACTCCTGCTTGAAGGAATTGGAGCGGCGATCGAACTTGTTTCGTGGAAGTGGCCAACTAAGCAATAAACATCTTGACTGTAGAGTAGCAAGCTGTGAGTCAGATAGCTTCGGGCATGTATAGTACCGGCGTAGAGTTAAAAGCAATATTCTCTCTTGACTTTGTTCGCAAATTTGCTAATATAGGGAGAGGCATTTGCCGAAAATACACGTAGTACTGTTTAAGGACGAGAAAGGAAACGTGCCCTTTCTCGATTGGTTTGAGCGGCTGCCGGACAGAGCCAAGTACAAGTGCGCCGTCCGATTGGAGCGGCTGCGGGAGCATGGTCACGAACTGAGAAGGCCGGAAGCCGACATTCTCAAGAAGGGAATCTGGGAGCTTCGTGCCCAGCACAATGGTGTCAACTACCGTATGCTGTACTTCTTTCGCGGTCAGACGGTCGTTGTGGTCTCGCATGGAATAGTGAAACAGCGCTCTGACGTGCCGGAAAAGGAAATCGATCTCGCCCTGAGAAGGAAGAGTCTGTTCGAATCCGACCCGAGCAGACACACGGCGGCAGAGGATTTGACATGAGCAAGAAGAAGAAGACAACGACCGATGCGGTCGAAATCATAAATAGGCGATACTTCAAGGGGCATCCCGATCATCTCGCCGGTCTGGCTGAGGAACGCACAAATGCCGAGGTTGCACAGAAGATTCATGACCTCCGCGAGAAGTGCGGCTTGACCCAGCGTCAGCTTGCTGAGTTGGTGGGTACTACGGCCTCCGTGATCTGCCGTCTTGAGGATGCGGACTATGAGGGTCACTCGTTGGCCATGCTGAACCGCATCGCCACTGCGCTCAACCGCCGGGTGGAGATCGTCTTCAAGCCTATTCGCGTTGCTCTCCGAGCGCATCGCACAGCGGCGTATGAAATCAGTGGTGTACGAGGCAAGGACCCGCTTCCGCCAAGGCCGAGGAGTCGGACGCAGAAGCGGCCCGCAGTGAATCGATGACACCTCCTACACGGCCGGGGCGGCTGTGCTACATCGCCGCGCCACATCGTCATCCCACTTTTCCATTGTGCGGGGGCAACAATCTGGTTAGTTTGCGCGTGTAATAGGTCAGAAGATCCGTTTCACCCTTGCACAGGTTTGGCACAGTTGGAGCTACATAAAACCTACCGCAATATCGGCCGCTATCGTCAGGTCATCGCCGTCCTGATCAAGTACGGGTTCGGCGAAATCCTCGACCGGATGAACATGGCGTCCTATCTCAGAGTCGGTAGCAGAAAACTGTTTGCCAGGCAGCAGGAAATCGCCGCGTTCAGTTGGGCGGAACGGATTCGTCTGGCGTTGGATGATCTCGGTCCCACGTTCGTTAAGATGGGGCAGATCATGTCCACGCGACCGTTTTTGATACCGGTGGATTTGGTTATTGAACTGGCCAAGCTGCAGGATCAGGTAGCGCCGTTTCCGTTCGAAGAGGTTCGGCAAACGATTGAAAAAGAACTCGGCAAGCCTCTTGATCAGTTGTTCCAATATTTTTCTCCCGAACCCGTCGCTTCGGCGTCTCTGTCGCAGGTTCATCGCGCAACCACACTCGCCGGTGATGATGTCGCCGTCAAGGTACAGCGCCCGCAAGTGAAACAGATCATGGAAAAGGATTTGTCGATCTTGCGCGATCTGGCCGTGCTGCTTGATCGCTACATTCCCGAAGTGCGTCAGTTTAGTCCGGTGGCAATCGTTGACGAAGTCGCAAAATCCGCCAAACAGGAAGTCGATTTCCTATACGAAGCGCGCAATCTGGAAATCTTCGCGCAGAATTTCGCTGATGATGACCGCATCTTTCTACCTCGAATTTTCTGGGATCATACTTCGCTGCGTGTACTCACGCTCAGTTTTATCGACGGCATCAAAATTTCCGATGTCACGCGGTTGCGCGAAGCCGGTGTCGACTTGGCAGTCGTCACTCGCGCCGGTGGACAATTGCTGGCGAAACAGATTTTCGAATTTGGTTTTTTCCATGCCGATCCGCATCCGGGCAACCTGTTTGTGCTTCGCGACAACCGCATTGCACCGGTCGATTTCGGCATGATGGGCAAACTCTCGCATGGTGCTCTGGAATTGGTTGCCGACCTTTTGATTGCGGCAACCTCCGATGATACCCAGCGGATTGTGCGAGTGCTGCAAAATCACGAATTGCTTGATGATGAAGTCCGTCCGGCGGCTCTGGAAGCTGATCTCGCCCTTTTCCTGCATCGCTATCATGGAGTTCCGCTGGCGAAGCTCAAGATGCGTTCGCTTCTGACTGATGCTTTCGAGATCATGAACGTGTATCGAATCAAGTTTCCTCCCGAACTGATGATGCTCGGTAAAGCGCTGGGAACCTACGAGGAAGTGGCCCGCACTCTGAATCCGCAATACGACTTTGTCACTGAGCTGTTACCATCAATCAAGAAACTCGCGACCCGTAAGTTCAGTCCGGGAAGCATTTTCAGCGATGTGTCCACGTACCTGCTTGATCTGCGCGAATTGCTGGTCAATTTTCCGTTTGAGATTCGCCGCATCGCCCGCAACTTGCGGAAAGGCGATCTCTCGATCTCGTTTCATCATAAGGGTCTCGAGCAATTGATCCTCGAACTGGAGAAGGCCTCAAATCGCCTCGCCTTCGCATTGATCATCGCCGCTCTGATCGTGGCCTCATCTCTTATCATGACCCGTCCCATCGGCATGACCATCCTCGGTGTGCCGGCTCTCGGTCTCGTCGGCTATGTCACTGCCGGTGTTCTGGGCATCTGGCTGGTTATCGCCATCCTCAGATCAGGAAAGCTCTGATATGGCAAAGAACCGGATGACCTACTCTCATTCACGGCTGGAGACCTACGAATCCTGCGCGCTCAAATTCAGGTTCCAGTATGTCGACAAGGTCGATATTGCACGGCGCACTTCGGTCGAAGCGTTCCTCGGTTCACGTGTTCACGATGTTTTGGAGCAACTCTATCGTAACAAACTCAACGCCAAGGTATGGACTAAAGAGGAGTTGGTTCGATTCTTCACCGACATTTGGGAAAAACAGCAATCCGAGGACCTTTTCATCGTCAACAAACAGTTTTGTCTCGACGACTACTACCACCAGGGTATCAAGGCGCTCGAAGATTATTGGAGCCGTTACCACCCTTTCGACGGCGAGAAGACTATCGCCCTTGAGCAGCGTATCGAACTCTATCTTGATGATGCCAAGCAGTACAAGCTGCAAGGGTTTATCGACCGCATCTCGAAAACGGTTTCCGGTGTCTGGCAAATTCGCGACTACAAAACCAAAAGAGCGCTGCCCACTTTGCAGGAAGCTCGTCTGGATCGGCAGTTGGCGCTCTATCAGATCGGCCTGCAACACATGTGGGACGGCACCGAGAATGTCGAATTGATCTGGCACTACTTGCTTTTTGACGAAGAAATCAAATCGACGCGGGAGAAGAGCGATCTCGAAAAGCTCAAGATCGAAACCATTCACTTGATCCAACAAGTCGAGAAGGCGATTGACGAAAATGATTTTCCGTACCGGG
>CAIVAP010000058.1 GCA_903903945.1 uncultured bacterium
GGCAGAAAGTAAACATCGGAGCGTCGGATATTACGCTGATCTCGAAAGAGCATTCAGCGTAAGCGCCGTACTCGTCAGTCACTTTTACTTTGGCCTGATGAAGACCACAGACGCCGGCAACTGCGGGAGGAGAATACTGGAATTGGCCCGTAGTCGCATTGATCTGACCGGGGAAACCGGAAACGACAGACCATGTCTGATCCTGTGCTGTAGCGCACGGTAGATCAGGGTCAGTAACCTGGAACGTGTAATTGAGAGTAGCGCAGGCGTTTACTACCAATGCCTGACTAGGGCAGTTGGTAATAGTCGGCGCGGCGTTGACAATACGAACCGTTCCGGGGACGGTATTAACCGTCTCGAAAGCCGCATTCGTGTTGACAAACGCTGTCTTCGCAATTAGTCCATCAGGATTGAGCAACCAGTCGCCGCCATCCGTAAGGATGAACGCACCGGTATCACAGGATGTCGTCACCGTAAACGTAAAATTATAAGTACCAGGAGCCATCATGACGGGCGTGTCGCAACCAAATCCGTAAATACGGACGGTATCTTCCGAGCCGCCTCTAACCTTAAGAAGATCAGAGATAGAACCCGGAACGGACGACACGTTAACGGCAGTGATAGTACCATAAGCGCCATTGGTCGGCGATTTCACCACTTTCGTCATAAGATCGTAAGCGGCAATACTCGTGCCGGCGGGCACTAACACTGTAGCCGTGATGAGCTGATTGGTCTTATTGTACGGCAAACTTGTAGTAGGATAAGTTACCGTAATAGCCGCGAAAATAGAGCTAAACGAGAACAGAAGCATTGTGAACGTCAGCAAATAAATAAACGAACGATCTTTTTGCTTCATTACAAGCTCCTTAGAGTTTCAAAACAGTTTCTAATCAAGTGAGTCATCTTCGAGTTTTTTTACTAATCCACCCTCGCTTACGATCTCGAAAGCGACTCGTTCAGTCTTGCACCTCACCAAACCCTCATAAGGAATGGCAATATGCCATTAACACGACACAATTTATAGCTTGATATGTAAGGCTTGTGCTGACTTGAGACGGTATGCTTGCGCATCCGGTCAGTACGTGGTTCTCACGAAGAGAAGAAAACTAAGAAATCTTGTACGACTAAAAAACCCTAGACAGCAGCAATGTACAAAACACTGGCAAAATGTCAAGAGCATTCTTGCGAATCCCTGTAACTTTTTTCGGGCTATCGGGAATCCTTTCCTGATGGCGCTGCAGAAGCCGCGTAGTGCCTGGCAGTCGTCTACGCCTGCGTCAGCACCGCACCCGGCAGAGGATATTTGCTGTTGGGCATAAGCGCGGGGCTGTTTGGCACAGCCGTCCGTGGCTGTGCTTTCGGATCAATCTTCGCTTCGCTGGATTCAGCCAATGGGACTATCGATGAAGAAGTCTGGCGGCCTGCTATTCTGATCGCAGCGAAGAATCTGGCGCACTGGCCATGCAATGAATTGGAGATTCCTCATCACGCTTCGCACTTCCGGGAATGACGCCAGATAGGGTTTGTTGGCAACCCAATAATACATACATTACCATATAGCCATATGCGACAATACGTATTTATTCGTTGTGGCGATGAAAAAGGCCCTCCGCTGTGGAGGGCCTTTCGCAAATCCGACTAATTTTGTTGGTCGATCTACTGATTCGTCGCGAATGCGTCGAAGTGGATCTTAACCAGGTCGTTTAGTTTCAGCAGAGCTTCCGGTGGAATGCGGATGCCGAAATCGGACAGACGGAAATTGAAAGTACCGACCATGTGCAGCAGATCGCCCGGCAGACGGCCTTTGGTGATTTCGTTCTGCTCCAGCCGTGTCAGCAACAGATTCACGGCGAC
>CAIVAP010000059.1 GCA_903903945.1 uncultured bacterium
AGGCGTTTCGCGTCTGTCGCCAGGGAATACGGACTCATCCCGACTACGGCGCCGGTCACTTGGTGATGGCCAAGATTAGTCTCGGTCGCAAGATGTACGACTGGGCAGAACAGGAACTGAACAAGGCCGTTGAGTTCGACGGCGAAACGCGGTTGACGGAACAACTGCGAGTGGAAATTCTGATTGCCAAAGGCAGTATCGGCGAGGCGGAGTCAGCGATCAAAAAACTGCGAGCGTCCAACGCCAATCGACTACTGGTTCAGGATTTGCAGCAAAGGCTGGAGCGTCAGAAGAAAGAGTTGAAACGACGGCAAGTCGAACCCCTTCCCGGCGCGCACAGGACAGTCCCAAGCGCGCAAATGGATACGAACGGGGACGCAATTAGGTCGAAGACGCCGCTAACGCTCAATCAGGCTCTGGACCAGTTATTGAAGCTGTCGTTTGTCGAATCCATCGTCTGCGCGTACAGCGACGGGACTGTCGTTGATCATCGCGGTAATCCCGAGCAGGACATTCAAGCGATCGCCGCCTTCGGCATAGAGATGTGCCGGAATGCCGAGACCGAGACCGCGGTCGCCGTTTTTGGCGAAACACGGCAGATCGCGGTTGAGACCGAGAAGCGGATAATCGTGATAATGAAATTCAGTCGCTACAACCTGGTCCTCTACTGCGAGAAGGGGGTCAATGTCGGAGCTATGCGACTGAAGCTGGACGAAGTCAAGGAAAACCTGCAGGACGGCGAAGGAAGCGAGAAGTAAGTATGGAATGGTCTATTAGAGATACACGTCATGTAGTCTTGATCGCGCTGATCGTCGCCACCTTGCCGATGCTGATCTACCCGAGTGATTTCGGCGTCACTTTCCAGATGAGCATGTTCTGGTACGCGTTGTTGGAATTGACCTACTATTTCTCGGTCGGATTGATTCTGAACCGCCGTCGCTCGGTGGCGTACACCGCTGTAGCAGCCGTGCTGACTTTCGCAAGTCGTCTCGTGCTTTCAGCGTCATTTCTACTGCTGCTGATGGTCCTGGAACAAATGCCGGCGTCCGGAGCATTTTCCAATGCATTCAACACTTTCAAACCGGCGATCTTGCTCTTCAGCGTCACGGCGCCGTTTCTCTTCAACTCGACAATTCAGATGATGCTGCCCGGTCGCGTCAGCAGACGGCATCTGCACAAATCCGGAACTGCGCCGATCATCTACACCTCCACATCGACTCCGGTCATGCGACCGTCGCCCCCCATACCCACCGCTTCGATTACGGAACGGACGGGCAGCGAGCTTTTCGACCACTCGTTTACCGGTGCGGTGCAACACGTCGGCGGTTATTCGGGTGTTCTGTGCGCGATGCTGATTGACGACGACGGTCTACCCGTGGCAACCTGGAGTCGCGGCGAGTGGGACCAGGACTTATGGAGTGCACTAAGCAAAAAAATAATCAACGACTTGCTCGAAACGAACATCAGAACCGGCACGACGCCCCTCAACACGATCGAGTACACTTCGGGCGCACACCGATTCTGCCTTTATCGCGCCGCCGACATGTGGCTTCTGTCGATAGCCGACGTCGAGTCCGATGAGTTGGAAAAGATACGTCTGCATCAGGCAGCGGAGATGATCGAGCGGCACTGTCAAGAGAAATTTAGCAACCTTTATAGCAGCGAAGCAGGGAGACAATATGCGGGAAGTACTGTCTGATCTCAACAAGACTTCCGGTATTACCGGCAGCATGCTGGTGGGTAACGACGGCATCGTAATTGCCGCCGACCTGAATAGTCAGTATGACGACGACACGATCGGCGCTCTGGCCGGGTCGATATCTGCGACCGTGGCCAAGAGTTTGGAGCGCCTGCATCAGGCGCCTCTGAAGCAACTGACAATCGAAGCCGGCAAGGGAAAG
>CAIVAP010000060.1 GCA_903903945.1 uncultured bacterium
AGCAGGGACTTGAACCCCGGACACGCGGATTATGATTCCGCTGCTCTAACCAGCTGAGCTACTCCGCCATTTCAGTAACATTCAACCATCGGCGCTGGAATTTATGACTCTTCGCCGGTTTGTCAAGAGCATTCGTGTTCTTTCCACCTCATCTGAACTTTGCCAAAATTCTCAGTTTAGCTGGTTGCCAATTTCGCCGATCGGGATTATCATTGTACTTAAGGATCACTAAACCAAGGAGTCTGACAGATGATTACTACGACTACTCCGTCTATAGAAGGTAAACCGGTGCGTGAGTATCTCGGTATTGTTACCGGCGAGGCGGTGCTCGGCGCCAATATCATCAAGGATCTGTTTGCCACCGTCACCGACATCGTTGGTGGTCGCTCTGGCGCCTATGAAAACGAGCTGGCCAAGGCGCGCCAGATAGCCATCAAAGAGATGGAAGACGAGGCTGCTCGCCTGGGAGCCAATGCTGTGGTTGGAGTTGATCTCGACTACGAGGTCGTCCGGCAAGGAATGCTGCTTGTGACTGCGGCAGGCACGGCGGTCAAGATTTAGTTGAAACAGAGATCATACAACGTGCATCTGATTGCATCTCTTGAGCTAATCTCGGCGGATGTCGGTGTCGACTCCGTAGGCATTCCGCAGAGGCTATTCGCATGATCGACAACATGATAACCGAGCGTCTGCTGATGGCCATTCCTCTGGCGGTTTCGGCATGTAGTTCGCTCTTGGGAAGATCAATATGAGGCAAAGCGTATTCTCGTTGTTCATCGCGTTAATCGCAATCGGCATAATTCTATCGCTGCCTTTGACTTCCGCTTCCAGAACGGATGCGGCACAGCTATCGGAATATCTCGAGTCTACTCTCTCCTCCAAAAGCGACGGCGATTTTGTATCGGTGCTGATCTTTATGCGCGAGCGTGCGAATGCGTCATCTTTGCAGCAGCGCTACAAGCTCGCCAGCTTCACCAGGCAGGCGTCGCACAAGATTCTGATCGATGAATTGCAGAGGTTTGCCAACACTGCTCAAACCGACATACTGCGCGCGTGTGACGAGGCCAAGTCACGCGGTGATGTGCGCTCCTATAAGGCCTATTGGATCACTAACGCCTTGCAAGTCGAGGCCAAAAAATCATTTATTGAGACCCTTCGCGATCGCCCTGATCTGGCGGCAATAATCGCTGATATTCCGATGCAATCACTCTACTATCCCGCCAGCCAGTCGACTGTTTTGGCGCCCACCGTGGCAGGTGTGTCACCGGGTCTGCGCGCTATCCATGCCGACAGCATGTGGGCTTTGGGTTTTACCGGCGCCGGTTCTCTTATCGCATCATTTGATTCCGGTGTCGACGGTGACCACCCGGCTTTGCGGAACTCCTATCACGGTAACCACAGCTACCCCGCGGAAGCTTGCTGGTTTGATCCGGTTTACGGTCAGACCTATCCGCATTGGGAAAATTTGCCTGGTGGTAGTGGTCCGCACGGCACTGAAACCATGGGCGTCATGGTTGGGAAGGATGACGCTACCGGTGATACTGTTGGCGTTGCGTTTGGCGCTGACTGGATTAGCGCCATGGTCGTTGACGTTCCGCATTCCAACTATTTGGAGGCTTTTCAGTGGGTGGCCGATCCGGATGGTGATCCCAACACTGTGGATGATGTCCCTGACGTACTGAACAATTCCTGGGGTTTTACCCAAAGCAATATCGGCTGCCTTGACATTTTCTGGGAGCCGATTGACAATGTCGAGGCGGCTGGCACCGTCGTGGTTTTCGCCTGCGGAAACAGCGGCCCCACTGCGAAATCATTGCGCAATCCCGCCAATCGCGCCACCACGCCGTATAACACCTTCTCCGTGGGCGCCGTATGGGCTACCGATGTCGATTCTATCTGGGGTCAGTCAAGCCGTGGACCGTCCGACTGCGACGGAATTTCGATCAAGCCCGAAGTTGTCGCGCCGGGGTATCAAGTCAGAACAACGTCCCCCAATTCATCCTATGTCACAGCGGGTGGGACTTCCTTTTCGGCGCCACACGTGGCAGGTGCTGTGGCACTGTTAAGGCAGTACAATCCTAACGCTCCGGTTGATTCGATCAAGTCGGCGCTGATGCGCTCGGCTGTCGACAAGGGAACTCTTGGCGAGGACAATACTTTCGGTTGGGGTGTTATTGACATCCCGGCGGCCATGAGAATGCTCGCCCCGAACAATCAGATCAACATCAACGTCCAACAGGTCACACACAATCCGATCAAGCCGGGCGACACTGTGAACGTCATCGTGCAACTGCGCAATTCCGGATTGGGTACCATCGGAGTGACTGGCCAGCTTGCTAATCCGCAATCAGGAGCAACAATTCTACAGGGATTCTCGACTTTTGGGGCTATAGCGCTAAATGAGTCCAAGAGCAATTCCGCCAGTTCCTACCGCTTGGCTTTTGCATCGTCAATCACGGAAGGCACACATCTGACTGTTGACCTGCAGATCCACGGCGGCTCCAGCTATCAGCGAACGATCAAGCTCTACTTCACCGTTGGCACCGCGCTGGTGAAGTCGATATACACTCACCAGACCGACAGTTGTCGTTTTACAGTCAGCAACTATGGCACCTACGGACTCGCGGACGGATCGATCACGAACAAGGGCGGCGTCGGTTTTACTTTCACCGCCGACGGCACGAATAATCTCTTCCAGTGCGGGCTGATGATTGGCGCCGACAGCAATCACGTTTCGGATGGTATCGTCAACAAGCTGGGGTCGGTGGATGAAGACTTCGCGGTAATTCCGGGAGGAAACCTGATTCATGTCATCGACGGCGTCATTGGTGATGTTGAGACCTTTTGCCGCTATGCGGATGATCGTGCCGCCAACCCGCTCGGTATTGTCGTGGAGCAGCGCACCGCCAACTTCACCAACAACGCTGACGCGCGGTATGTCATCATCGAATATGTCGTTTCCAACAAGTCGGCGACGCCTATTAACGGCGCGCATGTCGGTATCTACTGTGACTGGGACTTTGCCTTTGGAAGCGGCGGATCGGACCGCACCGGCTTTTCGAGAGAGTATGGCCTTGGCTATCAATACCAGAGCGGACCGGTGGCCAATAGCTTCCGAGGCACAGCCGTTCTGAACCCCGAAGGCGTGCAAACCTTCTATGCGATCCGGAACATGAACACTGTATACGACGGTGCGAATAACCCGCTGGTCAGTGAGGCCAGAAAGTATGAGTTTCTCACCCATGGGTTTGTCGATACGGTAAGTGTTGGTGCGTACGATCAGTCCTACTGCATTGCTACGGGACCGTTCAATATCGCTCCCGGTGCATCCGATACCGCCTGTTTTGTCATGATGGGTGGCAAAGATGTCGACGCACTACAATCCGCTGTCGTGTCAGCCAGAGCGCATTATCGACAGGCAACACCTGTGGACGATAACGGCGAACCAAATCTGCCGTCAGCGTTCGAGCTTCAGCAGAATTTCCCCAATCCCTTCAACCCCGAAACGGTGATCAGTTACACGCTTCAACATGCGGGTCAGGTGTCGGTAGCGGTATATAATCTGCTTGGGCAGCAGATCGCGACCCTTGTTGACGAGAGACAAAACGCCGGAACGTTTTCGATTTCCTGGGATGGTCGCGACCACGATGGCAGAACGGTCGCCAGCGGCGTCTACTTCTATCGACTCAAAACGGGCGACATCGCGCAGACGAAGAAGATGATATTGCTTAAGTAGAAGGCAGAAGAGCCCCGTTCTCGCGTCGATCTGCAATAGGTTGTCGGCGGATCAAATCAACCAGCATGAATGGAATCGTAGGTGCTTATTCCCCCTTAGCAAAGGGGGATTCAGGGGGTTGTACTGCTCGTACGCTGGTCAATCCACTCCAGTATAATGGCAACGACGCTGGCGAGATTATTCCGCACATCTGAATCGAGGAACCGCAACACAGTCAGTCCCAGTGACTCCAAACGCGCCTGCCGATGGCTGTCATACGCTGGGCATGAACTGTGCGAGGAGCCATCGATTTCAATCACGAGTGACAGCTTGCCGCAGTAGAAATCAACGATGTGCTCATCGATTGGTTTCTGTCGCGAAAACTGGTACCCTCGCAGCTTGCGAGTCTTGAGTTGGTTCCAGAGCAAGACTTCGGAAAGCACACCGGCCTTGCGCAAGCCTCGCGCTCGCTCCTTGAGTTTCGGATCGTAATGGATTCGCATAGGTTTCGCCTAGGATGATAAGCTACGTCGGAGAATTCGCAAACAGGAATACAACCCCCTGAATCCCCCTTTAATAAGAGGGATGAATTGCCCCCTGTTCCATTATCAGCTGAGGCAAACTCATAGGAGGATTCGCTGTTCTACCAGCCTACTATTTCCCCCTTGTCTTATCACCAAAATCGCTGTAATCTATTCCCATGAAAACCAATCGTATTGCTCTATCGTGTGCCGTACCGGCACTGCTATTACTACTTGCAGCCAGCCACGCTCTTGGACAAGGTCAGGTCCGGTCCAAAACGCTGGCAGATATTGCCATTCTCGAAGACGAACGCGCCGTTGATACCGTCAAAGTCGCACAATGGATCGTTAGTGGCGATCCGGAAGTCCGCGCCCGAACTGCGTACGTGATCGGAATTGTCGGTGACACAAGCTATTGGCCATACCTATTCAAGCTGCTCGATGATAATGCGCGTCAAGTGCGGCTGCAGGCGATCTTTGCGGCCGGTCAGCTTGGAGACAGTGTTTACGCACAATGGCTCCTGCGTTATTCCGCAGACGGCGATTCGGCGATCAAGTCACGCGCTATTGAAGCCCTCAGCAAAGTGACATCGCAGGCGACATCCAAACAACTGATGGCGATCTTGAGCGACTCACTCGAAAAACCGCATTTCCGGGCATTGGCAGCTGAATCGATACATCGTCTCCGAGACAGATACTCCTTTGGCGCACTGGTGGCGCAGGCAACGAATCCGGATGTCGCAATCAGGGAGAAAGTCTTCTTCTCGCTTTCTCGCCGCGCCAACCGGGAAGCATTGCCGTTTTACGTGTCGGGTCTGAGAGATACCAGTCGCCAGATTCGCCTCTATGCTCTCGGCGCTCTCGCCAGAGTTGGCGACAAGTCGATCCTTGCCGAAATCAAGCCATTGTTGCAAGCAAGCGACTGGCGTGCGAAGTACTACTCTCTTGGTGTCGTTGACAAGGTCAGGGGGCGTGAACTCTTGCCGGAAGTAACGGCGTTGCTTGACGCCAAAGAACATGTGTATGTGCGACAGGCGGCCATTAGAGTCTTCGGCGATATTGGTGATCAGCAGGCGTATGAACAGCTAACTCCGTTTCTAGAGGATGCCGATATCAATCTTTGCACCGAAGCGTTGACGGCAATCGCCAGACTCAAGAAGGACGAAGCCCTGCCACAAATTCGGACGTGGTCTAAGTCCGACAATCCCCAGAAGCGGGCTGCCGCAGCGACTGCTTGTGGCTCTGTTGTTTCGTCGGAGCGCTGGTCGATTCTCGGAGTGCTGGCGAGTGATGGTGCGCCGACAGTGCGAGCGGCAGCGTACGAGAATCTGTTGAGCGCTCAGTCCGACAGCATCAAAAACCTCTTTACGATACCGGCCTTGATGGATTCTGATATGGTCCCCGCCGTGCTTGCTTGCGATCGCATTGCCCGGGACACGTTGATTATGGAATTGAACAACCTGCTGACACGATATAAGGGCACCCGCGATAAAGACATCAAGGCGGCGATTCTCGATTGCCTGTCTGCTTTCGGAGACTTGTTGAACGGCAAGCCGGGAGTGAAAGAGGTGGTTACAGCGGCATTAGCCGATGACAACTATTCCATCCGCAAACGGGCGTCAGTACTTGCCTCAATGCTAAAGATGCCCGTTGCTGGTGAGAACGATCATTATCTGACCACTATTACTCCCGAAACATATCGACTGATCTATGCAAGTGATTCGCCCAATCCTATCGCCGAGATCAAGACTGTCAAAGGCACGATCCGCATCGAGTTGCTGCGCAATGCTGCGCCCAAGACGGTTGCCAACTTCATCAAGTTGGCCAAGAGCGGTTTTTATGACAAGCGCGTCTGGCATCGGGTGGTGCCCGATTTCGTGATTCAGGACGGTTGCCCGCGCGGTGATGGCTGGGGTGGCCCGGGATACGAAATCCGTTGCGAGTACAACGATCTGCCGTATAACACCGGATCGGTCGGCATGGCGACCTCCGGCAAAGACACCGGTGGGAGTCAGTATTTCATCTGTCAATCGCCGCAACCACATCTCAACGGACGTTACACGCTCTTCGGAAATGTCATTGAGGGAATGGACATAGTGGAGAAAATCGAGATCGGTGATCTGATCAAGAGCGTCAAGATCATCGAGCCGAAGGAGTAGCCTTGAGAAGTCTGGTTTTGCTTATGAGCGCCCTGCTGATTACAAGTACGGCCTATCCGCAGACGACACCCTCCGCACAGGACATCATCAAGGCTGTTATTGCCAAGCAGGAGCGCGACAAAAAGCACTGCGAGAAGTACACCAACATGGCCACGACCAACAAGATCAAATACGACAAGAGCATGCAACCGGACGAGGTCACGATCACCAAACGCAAGGCCTATTTCTGGGGTGAGCGCACGTCGGAGGAGATTCTGTCCATTGTTGAGGATGGCAAACCGCTGCCGCCGGAAGAAATTCAGAAAAAGGTTGTTGATCTGAACGAGAAGTGGCAGGATGAGCAGAAGGACAAAGAGAAGAAAGAGGGTTCCAAGGACAACTCCGTCGATCCGTTGACGCTCGATGGCATGTTGGAGTACGATTATTATCAGATCGACAAAGGTGATTCGTCGTTCGCCGTAGTCCCCTCGACGATTGCCACGACCGGTGGCACTGTTGATCAGTCGGTGGAAAAGCTGATGAGTTACTATGTCGTTATGGCTCGCTCCAAGACGCTTGATTCGCGACATCTCAATGCAACCTACTGGATTGAAGCCAAGACCTACGGAGTCCTAAAGACCGCTTTTGCGCCGGCCAAACTGCCGCACTTTGTCGACATGCTCGATTTCAAAATGGACTATGGTGTGGTCACCGACAACGATAGCACCCTCTATCTGCCCGTGCGATTTGAGTTGATGGGCAAAGCCGGCTTTCTCTTTTTCAAAGGACGTTTCGGTGTGATCGAAGAATACAGTTCCTATCAATGCGACAATGCGATTGCCGACACGCTGTTTAATCACAGATACTTCTATTCAGGTGGGAACAAGTAGGAGCAGTCATGCAATTTGAGACAGTCAAAATCGCCATGCCGGAAGGGTGTAATCTGATTCTCGGCATGACGCATTTCATCAAGAGCGTGGAAGACATTCATGAATTGATGGTCAATTCGGTACCGACAGTCAAGTTCGGCGTTGCCTTCTGCGAGGCCTCCGGCGACCGTTTGGTGCGATTCTCCGGCAATGATGCGCTATTGGCGAAAGCGGCAGCGGATAACATTTACAAAATTGCGGCGGGACATTCGTTTTTGATCTTTATGCGGGACGCTTTTCCGGTCAACGTACTGACCAGTCTCAAGTACGTCTATGAAGTCGTGAACATCTTTTGCGCTACCGCCAATCCGGTCGAAGTAGTGATTGCGCGGACAGACCAAGGGGGTAGTATTCTCGGTGTCGTGGATGGCGAGACACCGCTCGGGATTGAAGACGATGCCGCCAAAAAGAAGCGCCACGAGTTTTTGAGAAAAATCGGCTATAAACTCTAACCGACTTTGGATATTCGCATAGATTTGTGCCACCGTTAATATCTTACGACAACGGCATTGCCATCGAGGGACTCGAATTCCCGCTCGATGCCAGCCGCACCGCAGACTTCGCCTACGTCTCGCATGCGCACTTTGATCATGCGCGCAAGCATGGCCGCATTCTGGCCACGGCCGAGACAGCGCTGCTCTATCGACAGCGCTTTCCCAACGTGCCGACCCGGGTGCTGCCCCTCGGCAGACCTGTCAAGTTTGGTGATGCTACTGTCGAGTTGTTTTCTTCCGGACACATGCTGGGGGCGGCGCAGATACTGGTCGAGATCAAGAAGACCCGCATTGTCTACACCGGCGATTTCAAAGTCTACTCCAATCTTACTTGCCCGCCTATGGAGACGCGTCGATGCGACATCCTGATCATGGAATCAACCTATGGCGACCCGAGCTATTCCTTCCCGCCGCAGAACGAAGTTTACACGCGCATCATCGGTTTTGTTAAGCGTGTACTCGCAGACCGGAATATCCCGGTGTTGATCGGTTATGCGATGGGAAAGTCGCAAGAGGCGGTGATGCTGTTGCAGCAACATGGTTTTGCGGTCTGCGTTGATACACCGATCTCGAAGATGAACCAGCTTTATCGCGCCGCCGGTGTCAAATTGCAGTCAACCAGTCATTACCTGCACACTTCTCTTGAGAACAAAGTCGTCGTCGTGTCTCCGCAGACGATGCGTCAGGACGAATTCCGACAACTCAAGCGCAAGAAATCACTTTTCCTGAGCGGCTGGTCGGCGGGCGTAAAGAAGGGGTTTACGGTGGGTGCAGATGCCGGACTACCGTTGTCTGATCACGCTGATTATACGCAACTTCTGTCCTACATACAGGAATGCAATCCGCGCAAGATCTATACGCTGCACGGGGAAGCAAGGTTCGCTGAATTACTTTGCGACCTGGGCTATGATGCCGAATACTTGACAAAAGGTTTTCGCAGCGATCAGGTCAAAGCGTCGGTGACAGCGTCGCGGGAGTCATCGATGAGTCTGCCCGCTGCCAATGACAGTACGATCGGCCAAAACTATGAGCTATTCTGATTCCAGTTGTTGCCGGAATGTGGATGCGCTAACGCTGGTGAGGCACAGTTTGTTGTATGCTTTGTCAGCCTGGCTGGTATTGATCTTCTTTGCCACACCTGTGTGTGCCGATTATCTCTGGCCATTGCCATACGGCAAGGAACTGTCATCAGCCTTTGGCGATTGGCGGACACGCCACTACCACGCCGGTCTGGATATACGCACCGGTGGCGCTGTCGGCCGGCCGGTTATCGCGCCCGCGGATGGTTATATCATGCGATTGTCGACATCATACTACGGCTACGGCAAGGCGCTCTATTTCGCGATGACGGACAGCAATGTTGCCGTCTTCGGCCATCTCGATCACTTCCGCTCCGAGGTCGAGGATTATGTGGCGAAGCGGCAGATCGCGTCACAGTCCTACAATCAGAATCTGATTCTCGCTGCCGCACAGTTTCACTACCGTCGCGGAGACACGATTTGCTTTTCCGGCCAGACCGGTGTCGGCGCACCACACCTGCATTTTGAGATTCGCTCGGCAAGCAACGTGCCGCTCAACCCGCTTGGCTTTGAAGGGTTGAAAGTCGGCGACACGCAACCCCCTGAGTTCCGCCGACTGCGTCTGATCGGCAAATGGAACGACGATTTGGAACGCGCTCTGGGACGCAAGCTCGATTATCTGTTTCTGAGGAAGCCGACGCTGTCAGCGTTTGTGCTGAACGATACAATCGAATGTGACGGTGACAATTTCTGGCTTTCGGTAGAGGCGGTCGACAGGGCCGGAACCAGTGCCTGGTCAAAACCGATTTATTCGTTGGAGTTGAGGCAGGGTGACCGCCTGCCTTATCGCCTGACTTATGACACGCTCAGCTTCGACAATACCTATCTGATCGATATGGAACGCAACTACCAGATGGCAGTCCACGGCGCTTCCGATTTCTACAATCTCGTATCTAGGCAGCAGGTGCAATCGGACGAAGGCGTATGCCGTGATGCTGAAGGCGCGGTTTCGTCGCTCACTCTGATTGCACGCGATGTCGCCGGTAATGAAAGCCGGGCGATCGTTCCCATACGTCATTTGTCGCAGAATTCGTCAGCCAAGAAGACGAAACCGGAATACGCGCGGCTGGCAGCATTGCTACAGCGCTATGGCGCTCAGCAAGAGGATGTCACCTACGCCTTCATTCCTAACGGCGAGAAGCTCTGTCTGTTGGTCAGGCAGCTTGAGGCAGCGCCAGTGGAGTTCAGGTTAGCAGACAGTCGATCAACGTCGCAGTCGGTTGTTTTGAAAAACATTGGCGGCGGTTTTGCGTTTGGAGTCGTCGATTCGGAAGGCAGCAGGGATTTTCTCGATGCCGAGGGGAGCTTCTCTCTTAGCAAGAGTTCTGAAGGGAGTAAGGAAGCGACACAGAGCTACACCATTACGACGGGGTTTCGTCGTGCCTGGTCTGGTGACTTGCAAGCCGACGGCAAGGTTGTTTCTGCGGATGGCCGCTTGCAGATCCTTTTCCCTCCCGTCGGGCAAGTCTACTTCCCCCTTGATCGGCAATACTACTTTGACATCGAAATGACCAAATCGGTGCGGAGTACAGAGTATGCGGTTGTGCCGGATGAGTTCCCGCTGGCGAAGCAGTTGACCATTTCGTACGGGTTCGACAAAGTGATACCGCGTGGCGTCGGTCTCTATCTTGGCAAAGGGGAAAAGCCCAGCTTCCTCGGCGCCGAAAGGGACAGTGCCGGCAACTCGATTACTGCGAAATCATATAGCGTCGGAGTCGTCAGCATGCGTATTGACACCATTGCGCCCGTAATTCGGGAAATCAGCCCGTCGGCAAACGCGTCGGTGTCGACCGCACGCCCGAAGATTCGCTGCAAGATTGACGACAATCTCTCGGGGATCCGTGACTCCGTCGAAGTACGGATCGACGGACGATGGTGCATACCTGTCTACGATCCTGAAGGAGCTACACTGATTTCCACATCACACTTTGATCTCGCACCCGGCAAGCACCGGCTGGATATCAAAGTGACCGATCGCGTCGGCAACCAAAGGCATGTCAGCAGCGAGTTCAATTTCGGCACGAACAAAGCCGCAACCAACTCAAAGAAGAAGCGCGGCAAGTAACGCGATCATTTGCCTAGCACATATTAATAATGTCAAAGAACAAGCGGGCTTAGGCCGGTGACTCCCGCGAAAGCAGGAATCCAGTGTTTGTTGATTGCGCTCTTGCCATAAAAGATTAGATTGTCGTCACCATGAACACTCTGTATTACGGCGACAATCTGGAAATCCTCCGCAAATACATCAAGGATGAGTCCGTCGACCTGATCTATCTCGACCCGCCTTTCAAGTCCAACACCGATTATAACCTTCTATTCAAAGAACCCAACGGCAAACCATCCCAAGCCCAAATCACCGCTTTTGAGGATACTTGGCATTGGACACAGGAAACGGAGCGCACGTATCAGGCAATCGTAGAATCAGCACCAGCCAAGGTCATTGAGATGATGCAGGCATTTCGGAATTTTGTCGGGCTCAATGATATGATGGCATATTTGACTATGATGTGCATTAGGTTGGTGGAGTTGCATCGGGTACTTGCGCCCACTGGTTCCATCTATCTCCATTGCGACCCGACGGCTAGCCACTACCTAAAACTGGTCATGGATACAATATTCGGCAAAAAGAACTTTAGAAATGAAATCCTGTGGCATTACCGGAAGTGGCCTTCTGGACAGTGGCAGTTTCAGCGCAATCATGATGTGATTTTGTTCTTCTCCAAGACCGACTCAAAGGAAAGAGTCTTCAATCAAGTCGACCTCATGGAACGAACCGCCTCGACGCTTAAACGTTTTGGCAAGCATCGGATAGTCTCAGGTCACGACGACAGTGGCAAGCGAGTTCCGTCGGCTATGCTGGAGGAGGAATCTCTTGGCGTGCCCCTGGATGATGTCTGGGATATCGGGCGCGTTCCGCCGATCAAACAGCTATTTCCTACCCAAAAGCCCGAAAAGCTGTTGTCACGCATTATCCGTGCATCCAGCAATGAGAATCAGGTCATACTTGACCCATTTTGCGGGTGTGGCACAGCTATAGTGGAAGCGCAGAAACTCCGGCGTCAATGGCTAGGCATTGACATTACTTGCTTGGCAACGAATCTCATAAAGGGTCGCTTGCGAGACATGTTCGGCATGGAATCTGGCAAAGACTACCTTGTAGAATGCGAACCAAAGGACCTAACTGGGGCAAGGGAACTGGCCCAATCCGACAGATATCAGTTCCAGTGGTGGGCCTTGTCACTCATTCATGCCAAGCCTTATGCGGAAAAGAAGAAAGGTGCGGACACCGGTATCGACGGATATCTCTACTTCTCCGATGAAAAAGGGGCCTACAAAACGGCCATTGTTCAAGTAAAGAGCGGAAACGTGTCGGTCAAAGACGTGCGCGATCTCAGCCACGTAGTGACTAGAGAGCACGCAGAGATGGGTGTGCTCTTAACTCTGAATACACCGACCGCGGCTATGAAGAAGGAAGCTGCAGGAATGGGTTTCTACGAATCAAAGCACTTCCGGCGCGAATACCCGAAGTTCCAGCTTATTACGATTGATCAATTGCTGGGAGGCGCCAAGCCTCTCACGCCGCCAGTCTTCAGGATTTACAGACAGGCACAACAGGCAGAATCAGAGCAACTAGACCTCGCCGAGTAAGCTCTCTCGCTACAGTTAAGTAGGTCGGAACCGTAGTGGTTCCGATCTTCTGGCTATGGCTTCGCAGCCTTAACACTATCGATTATGAAAGTGCGCAGCTTTGGGTCACTCAAGATAATATCGATAGCTGACGTAGGGCTCTTTGCGTCAAGCTCACTGTGTGTGCCCTCGCCTTGCCCAAAGGACCGATCGCCAACCTTGATGCGGAAATCCGCTTGCTTATCCTCGGGAAGTGGTGCGATAAATGGCCCGATTGCCTCTAACTCAAGAGCAAGCCTCCGGTTGTAACGTTCAATCTTCTGGTACTTATCAGCTTGCGCGCCTGCGTATGCAGCGAGAGCGCCTACAGTCAGAGAGACAAAGACACGTCCCGCAAAACCCGCCCAACTGAAGCCACCCTGAACTACAGGTAAAAAGGCCTTGTAAGCGATTATAATCAATATGACCATGGCAACGATAGTGATAACCTGCCAGACCCTGACCGTTATTTTAGCCTCTTTTGCCGTTGTTAGGTAGCCAGAAGTGACCCCAAGATTCCCTATAACCCCGACAAGCTTCTCGACCTCCGTCTTGCGTTTAAGAATCTCTTCGTGAAGCGCCGTTGCTTCATCAACGAATTGCTCCTTTAACTCGGCGAGTTCACTTTGGTGTAATCTGGCAATGTCCTCACGCTGCTTAGTAAATTCGGTGTTCTGTTCACTAAGCTTTTGGGTAAATTCTGTAAAAAGAGCAGTATAACGGTCTTGTCGCTCTTTCTGGTCGGTGGCAAATGTGCCGCTTCTCGACTCTTGGGCTGTAGAGAACTGAGTCTGAAATTCACTTGCTGTGGTTGAGAGGCGGGTCCGTTCTGCGGTCAACTCAGTAGATAATTCAGTGATTCTCGTTCGTAAAGAGGCTATCTCGCCCGAAAGTTGGGATGCTGTCCCAGTCACGACTGATAGAGCTTTTTCGAGGCCGACGCGGTATGATTCAGCAGCTTCCTTGGCTGCCATAAAATCTTCGGTCGTTAGTTGAACACTTATCTGTGCGAGATTGGTCAGAGCACTATCTGCATGGGAGTTTGCATTGGCGATATGTCCAACGCTGCCATTTGCAATAAAATTCTGCACCTCCTGGGTCAGCGATTGCAGTGCACTACCCAGATTATCAAGTGATACGACCTGGAAGAGGTAAGGATCAGCTCCAGCGAGCCGTCGGCCGACAAAAACTAGTATCAATTTGAGTCTTGATATAGCGTCCAAGGTCTCAGCATCTGTTCCCTCGCGACTTAGCGCACTATCGATTACCGGGCCAAGATTTTGGAGAATTTGCCATACCAGGTGATTCTTATATCGTTCCGAAAACTGTGTCATTTTCGAGTCCTCCCTCGGTTATCATCAATAATATCCCTTGAAACTTGTTTTTGGGGCCGCCTATGTCAAGGGTTTTGTTCCCTGTTCCGGCAGGTCTTGCGTCCGGCGTCCCATAACCCACGACCAATCCTGCACTTTCCTCAGCCGGACGTGTGGCCTGCCGGCATTACCTCCCCCCCTTTTGTAGTGCTCTTTTCCGTTCCGTCGGATCTTGCGCTCCGCCTTTCACCAATGCCTCAGCACCACCAATCACTTAGCGGAGCGTGTGACCCGACGGCCACCCATTCTTGTAGTGCTCTTGTAGATAAATCTCCTCCACACCAGTTAGTAGAACGCTGGTTGCGGCACCGAAGGTCACCCCGGAGTGCTCTGCGGGTCGGGTGATTAGCGGCAGAGCAAAAACGACGTTGGTTTTTGTGTTCTACCTCCTACTCGATCAGGGATCGCCTGCGGTCTAACGGCAACGACTAAGCTAATATCAAATGCCGAACAATAACCGTTATGACCCAGGACATGTTCGTACCCCGCCGTGGTGAGTGAGTCTGTCGCTACAAACCAAGTGGCTCGCGCTGTTTGACACAAGCCGTCCGGCTGACACGCTTTGATGTGGACGTGGGTGCCCCACCGCTTGCGGTGGGTTTGTTTCCGTAGGGGCGCACGGTTGTGCGCCTGGAGGGTATGGGTGCCCCACCCGCAAGGGTGGGCCGTCTACCACATCAAAGCACCGGTGCCCCATCAACCCAAGATGGGTCTCGCAAGTCTCGTGCAACGAACGTCTCTGATTTGGCTAACCCCTGTCATGACGAACGCTTTGCAAGAACAGTTTACACCGTCAACCGGAACCCAGTAATAGAGCGTACCGTGACAACCGCGAGTCCGATCGACCTCGCTACAATAGCGGACGTTTGCGATGTCGGTGACTTTATGGAGGAGCGTCCCCTTTTCCCCGCAACCCGTTCCGTGTTTCCGACTCTTAGAAGTCTCGGATGAGTCGCTCAGACTATGTCTGGAGAATCTCTTGTCCTGTCCGTGCCTTGGGATCTACTCAGGAGTGCGTGTCAGCGGCGCCGGCCATTCCCGCGAAAACGGCGACCCTGGACAATCTTTGAAGGGCATAGCAAGACCGCACAGACCGTTCATCCGCCATGGGAAAACGCAGGTCAAGGTTCGCTTGTTCTTTGACATCGCGAATACCATTATTCGCGCCATATTGTAGCTTGGCTCCTTGCGGTACCGAACTCAGTCCTCTCGCGTCACGACCTCGCGATAGATGATCGAATCGTTGTAAGAGCAGAGCACCAGATACTGTGACAGCGGCAGATTGTGGAATTCCGCGCGAACCTTGTAGTTGCACAGGCAGTGACATAAGCTCGCTGCGGTATCGGCGGCCACGATCAGGATAGTGTCGCTGCTGATCAAAGTGTTCAGGGCGAAACGATTCGTGTCGGGGCAGCAGTTTGCCACCAGACAGAGATCGATAAGCAAGTCCTTCGTGAAAGTCGCCGTGAAGCAGGAATCTTCAGCAAGCGCCGCAGTCGAAGCCGAGTGCTGGCAACGACCTACCTGATAAACGAGCGATTCAGTTTTCGGCTTGGTGGTACTCTCGGAACAGGCAAACAGCGAAAGTATCAGGCAAGCTAACGCTCCAAACCAGAAGACCCGTGACATTAGTTCCTCCTCTTCTGACCTTGGTGGTCATCCAGATATCGTTCTGCCTCGTATAAATCAAGACGTACAGGTGGACGCTTTGTTCAGCGAAGAGGACAAAAAAACTACGGGAATCTACGTTCACCTGAACGTTCTATTGAATGGTCACAACCCGCAAGTCACTGTGTGACAGCCTCCTTGATGATCTCCCGATCGTTCGGGAGCCGGTCAGCGTCCACCAGACGCAGTTGGTTAGTTTGCTGCAACCGGTTTTCTGCCTTTGACGACATAGAAGAAGGTCCCGCTACAAAGGAAGAACTCGCCATCGGTTAGTTGCTGCTTATAGACAGGGGTCATCCTATCGCCGATCCCAACGACTTGTTCCCACTCAGCGAGTGTGCCTCCACCGGCCAGAAATTCCTCCTTCCCGCGCTCACGCCAGTACTCTCGCCTCTCATCCCCAAACCATTTGGCCTTGATCATCTTCAGCAACTGTTGCTGGTGCGGAGTCTCATAGGGTGGCTCAAGCAATTGCACCCGATCATTCAGGCGAGCACTGATTTCGAGCAAGCCAAGCTCATTCATCATTCTCGTTACTTTGGCGCCGGTACTGATGTCGCCCCGCCCCAATTTGATGTGCCCTATGTTGGACAGAAGATTGACTTTCGCGATAAGGAGTTGTTCCTCGATAGTGAATTCCGGGAGTGAGGAATGAGCCTTGGACAGTGCTGCGGAGAGATTGTCAGGTTCCAGGCAGAAGATGAGCCCGCCGGGTTTCGTGACTCTGATCATCTCGGCCAAAGCCGTTTTCGGATGCTCCAGATGCATCAGCAGCGTCTGACACATGGCAGCATCGAAGTAGCAATCGGGGAAGGGGAGTTGGTAGGCGTCCCCTTTGACGAAGTCCGCCTTGCCCTCAATGGCCCAGACGGCAGCTGCCTTTGCGGCGTCTTCCACGAGTTTGTCGGAATTATCGATGCCGACATAGTGTCCGCCATGACCGAAGTAGGGCCAGTAGGTGTTGCCGAGATAGCCAAGTCCGCAGCCGACATCGATGATGGTCATCCCCGGTCTCAACTCCAGCCAGGCCGCCAATTTCTCGATCGTGTCGTCGAGCCACATGGCCTTTCGCTGTTCAACCAACATCTCTCGCCAGTGTTCTTCCGACCAGTCGGGTTTCTGATTGTCGTCAGTCATTTGACTCTCGCTCTCCATGTCAAGGTCTGCAGGATTGTCATATTACTCATCACTGTGCGACAATTTTCTTGATAACCGCCGGATCGTTCGGGAGTTGGTCGGCGTCGACCAGGCGCGGCACCAATATGCGCCAGTTTGGGTCGGCCTGGAAAATCTTCTTGAACAACGGCAGTGAACGGTCGACCTCACCAGCAGTTACCAATGTCACGGCATACCAGAACATGATCTCAAGGTTGCCGGAAGCGAGTTTGCCAGCTTGCGAATACTCATCGTTGGCTTTGTCCCAGTTCTTTATGGCAATCGCTTCGTCGCCTTTGTTCATGTGGTCGTAGGCGCGTGAGATGTCGAGCAGACGCCGGAGTTCGACCAGTGGCTCAGGGGAGTCGTCTACGCGGATGTCAATTTGGCGGTCGATCCAAGGGCGACCAGTTGGTTTGCCGGAAACGACAACCATCGCCGCGGATTGTTTGCCTCGGATGTCGCCGCCTTCGGCCTGCGCGGCTTCAAGCGCCGCCATCATTCGGTCCGCGAGATCGCCTATAGTATTTTCGAATGTCTTGGCCATCGCGCCCCAAACGGTTGAGTCCTTCATCAGGTTGGCCTGACATGAATAGTTCTTGCCTACATGGTGCCCGGCATAGGCGATGCACTTGTTCCCGGTATGGGTGGCGACGATGCCGTTTCTGTCGACCATCGCGACTTGTCGAATCTGATTCTGTGGGTCACTGGCCAGTAGGCCTTTGAGCGCCTGTTCGGCGGACTTGCCAGCCTTCATCATCTCCAACCCGAGCGGGCCGTAACTGAATTCGACGAGCGACTGTGTCGCCACAGCGCCGACGTCCGCCTCCAGCCAGATGACATCAGCGACCTTGAAGTAGTGCGACTGCACTGCCGCACCGAATTGACCGGTGGCGGAATCATAAGCGACAATGGAAAAGGTGTTGACGGGATGCACCGTTGTGATCTCGCCCGGCGACGTGCAGAGACAAACCGACGGCAACATCATTAGCGTCGCGAGCAGAAGTGAGCATTCGGTCATTTCGAACCTCCTTGTGATCTGTATTGATGCTGTGCTAAGATGTGGAAGTGCCTGCAATGGGCGCAACAAAAATCGTCGGGATAACGATTGACATTATTGCTGCCATCAAGTAGGGTATTCTATCGACCACAATGGATAGGTTATTACACAACGATGATTCCGCGGTAAAACGAGCAGTTAAAGCAGTTGTACAGTTTGGACCCAACTACGTCTTTCATCTGGCGGCAGTGGCACGGATCGGCTTTGACAGCGAGTATGCCGACAAGTACGCCGGCTCGGTAGACGAATCCGACCTTAGTTTTCTGCAACGGCACCGCGATTTGCTCACTTTTGGGATGGGTTCGGGTAGCGATCTTGTCACCATCTTTCTGTTCCTGCCGGCGTATTTCGATCTGCAATCAGGAGAGGACTTTGCCGAGTATTTCTCCCTGTTGGAAGAGGGCTGCAGCAGGGGAGCATTCTTGGCATTTTTCAGCCGCTACGCAACCGAGTTTGAACGGCTGAGCGTCTGGATTGCGAAGGCGGAGTTCGAAAAGGACCTATCGGGGATTATCCAACACCGCAAGACGATTGCGAAGCTGGGGGAAATTGTGATGAGAAGCCTTCCAGCATATCGGGACTCGGTCTGGCCGGTCGAAAGCGCAAAGATGGAAAATGTGTCGTCGACAATAAACAAACACTTCAGTACTCTCGATCCCATCTCGGCATGGGAGAAAGTGACGGGTATCGACTACAAACTCGACTGTTTTCGTGCCACTCTGGTGAGCGCCATCAAGAACGGACCCAATGCCGATTCACTTGCCTACGACACAGTTGTTTTTCATCATGATCGCCCTTTTGATTACATGGTTCAGCTTATCCAACACGAAATTGGCTCGCATATCCTAAATGAGACTATGAGACAAGTAGCCGATCTGGAGAAGTATAAGTGGAAAACGCTGTATGCCGCCTATGAGTGTCTCGCCAAGCACTATAACCAGATGCTGATCGGCGCGGAACAGCTTGCCTATTCACTGGCGTCTCTGCGCGAAGAACAATTTCTTCCCATCTACCAAAGCGTGCACAAAGCACGACCCGATATCACACCGCGCGAGCTGCTGCTCCGTGGCTTAGACAGCTATATGGCAAGCTATGATAATCCCTGAGGTATCAATGTTCCCGCCAGCCGTCCTCGTCTGGGGGCCGTCTTGGCAGGCGAAAAGAGGTTGTCCCACAAGTTGGATCTCATGCCCTGCGCGAGGAATGAGTCGATATTCCCCCTTAGCAAAGGGGGACCAAGGGGGTTGTGGGTGCTTGTCCACCAAGAAGAGTGATAACCCCCTAAATCCCCCTTTAATAAGGGGGGAATAATGTGTCCCCGTTCCGATATGTCCTGGACCTAATTTGTGAAACAGCCTCAAGACGACTGCCGCGCACCACGTTGTCATGCTCGGCGTACGTCTTCGTGCGCCGAATTGGGCCCGCTACTTGTATTTCTTGACGAGATTAATTCGGTTGCGCGCTTTGTCGCGGGAGTGAATGGCTCGGTCGTGATCTGCGGCCGTGACCGTGACGTTCAGTAGTTCCTCCGCCCGATGGAGTTCGTTCTCGGCTCGGCTTAGATCGATCTCGTCGAGAAACTCAGCGGTGTCGACCAAAATGGAGGCGACGTTGTCGGAGACTTCGATAAAACCACCGCTGGTGGCCATGCTGATTTCCTTCTTGCCGGTGTCGCGAAAAGTGATCTCGCCGACTTTGAGAGTTGAAATCAGCGGGGCATGGTGCGAAAGAATGCCGAGATAACCTTCACCACCGGGGACGATAAGGGATTCTACGTTGTCCTCAAAAAGCGTGCGCTCAGGGGACACAATCGACAGCTTAAACATCGCTTAGACTTTTTTCCTCATCTTCTCGGCGTTTTCACGCACTTCATCCAGATTGCCCGTCATATAGAACGCCTGTTCGGGGAGATCGTCACACTTGCCGTCAATCACTTCCTTGAATGACTGAATCGTGTCGCCGATTTTAACATAGCGGCCCGCTCTGCCGGTAAATTGCTCGGCGACAAAGAATGGTTGCGACAGGAACTTCTGAATCTTGCGCGCACGTGATACCGCCAGCTTGTCATCTTCCGAAAGCTCGTCAATGCCGAGAATGGCGATGATGTCCTGCAAATCTTTGTATCTTTGCAGCACGCTCTGCACCCCACGAGCGACATTGTAGTGCTCGTGCCCCACAATGTTCGGGTCGAGAATACGCGAGGTGGAAGCCAAGGGATCGACGGCGGGATAAATGCCCAACTCAGAAATCTGGCGCGACAACACGGTGGTTGCATCAAGATGAGAGAAGGTCGTCGCCGGCGCCGGATCAGTAAGGTCGTCGGCCGGGACATAGATTGCTTGTACGGAGGTGATTGAACCGGCTTTGGTGGAAGTGATTCGCTCTTGCAGGGCGCTCATCTCGGAATTCAGTGTCGGCTGGTAACCGACCGCAGAAGGCATACGTCCCAAGAGCGCCGAGACTTCAGAGCCGGCTTGTACGAAGCGGAAGATGTTATCAATAAACAAAAGCACATCCTGATGCTCTTCGTCGCGGAAATACTCTGCCATAGTCAGACCGCTGAGTCCGACGCGGAGACGCGAACCGGGAGGCTCGTTCATCTGGCCGAAGACCAGCGCCGTTTTCGCCAGAACGCCCGATTCGGTCATATCCAGCCAAAGATCGTTGCCTTCGCGAGTGCGTTCGCCGACACCACAAAAGACCGAGTAACCACCGTGCTCGGTGGCGATGTTGCGGATCAGTTCCATAATGACAACCGTCTTGCCAACACCGGCGCCGCCAAAGAGACCGACTTTGCCCCCCTTGGGATAAGGCTCGAGCAAATCGATAACTTTGATACCGGTTTCGAACAGCGTGTATTTCGTAACTTGATCAGATAGCGGGGGAGCAGGCCGGTGAATCGGGTACCTTTTGGTATCAGCCGGTATGTCACCGATCTTGTCAAGGGGCTTGCCGAGCAGGTTAAACAAACGTCCGAGTGTTTTTTCACCCACGGGCACCGTAATCGGTCCGCCGGTGTCGGTTACTTTCATACCGCGTACCAGACCATCGGTCGAGCCGAGCGAAACGCAACGAACGACGTTGTCGCCGATATGCAGGGAAACTTCCACGGTCAGGTCAATGCTCCGCTTCTGGTCTTCAATCTTGAGTGCATTCAGAAGATTCGGCAGCTTATCTGAATCAAATTCACAGTCAACGGTCGGTCCGATGACCTGAACGATTTTCCCGAAGTTCTCAGACATCTATTCTCCTCATCTTGTAGGGGCAGGCCTTGCGCCTGCCTGCGGATCTATCGGGCAACCGCAAGGGTTGCCCCTACAATTTCTATTCATAATCACGGCGATTGTCATCCTCGCAACGCTTCCGATCCGGAGACAACCTCCAGCAGTTCTTTGGTGATTGCCCCTTGGCGCGCTTTGTTGTATTGCAGCGTCAGGGTGTCGACCATTTCCTCGGCATTGCGTGTCGCAAGACTCATCGCGATCATGCGCGTACCGTGCTCGGATGCCAGCGAATCAGCCAAGGCCATCTGGATTATCGTCAAAGCGTAAGCGGGCATCAGAGTGTCAAATATCTTTTTCGGATCAGGCTCAAATATGTACTGTCGCGTGACAACATGGTCGGCCTTTGGCGGATTGATCGGCAGGAAATCAGCGATGCCCAGTTTGTAGGAGACCATCGACTTAAAGCGCGTACACAGCAGTTGCACATGGTCGGCTTCTCCCGAAACGAAAAGATTGATCAGGTAATCGGTCACATTGCGCACGACCTCAAGATTCATGCGCCCTTGCAGTCCTTTGTAGACTTTCAGAATCGGCCAGCTTTGCCGACGGAAGTAGTCCTCCCCCTTCTTGCCGACCAGAACCAGTTTGATGTTCTCGGCGCCCGGTTCCTTAAGAATCCTGACGGCCTGGCGGATGACGTTTGTATTGAACGAACCGCACATGCCACGATCAGAAGTAAATACGACCATGACGCGAACCTTGACCTCGCGCTTTTGGAAGAAGGGATGCTCGACCTCCGCCGAAGCGGACGATATTTGTTCGAGGATGAGTCGCATCTTCTCCGAATAGGGGCGCGACTGTTCCACCATCTGCTGAGCTTTCCGGAGTCGCGCTGCGGCAACCATCTGCATCGCCTTGGTTATTTGGCTGGTGCTGACGACGGCGCGGATTCTTTTGCGTATGTCGCGTGGGGTTGGCATCTACTTCTTCAAAAACTCCGTTTTGTATTTTAGGGTCGCTTCTTTCAGCTTGGCTTCAGTGGCGTCGTCGATATCTTTTTTGTCGGCGATCGTGTGAGGAATGTCGGGGTAGTTCTGATCAATGTATGGGTAGAATCCTTCCTCAAACGCTTTCACGCTTTCCAGCGGCAGGTCGTCCAAGTAGCCGTTAACGGCCGCCCAGAGAATCATAGTCTGGCGCTCCATCGGCATGGGTACAAACTGACCCTGCTTGAGCACTTCCGTCATACGCGAGCCTCTGGTCAATTGCGCCTGCGTGGCCTCATCCAGATCGGAGCCGAACTGGGCAAACGCCGCCAATTCGCGATACTGAGCCAGATCGAGTCGCAATCTGCCGGCAACTTTCCTCATCGCCTTCACCTGTGCTTTGCCGCCGACGCGCGACACGGAAATACCGACGTTGATAGCGGGGCGAATACCGGCGTAGAAGAGATCCGATTCAAGGAAGATCTGACCGTCGGTAATCGAAATAACGTTGGTAGGGATGTAGGCCGACACATCACCGGCCTGAGTCTCGATGATCGGCAAGGCAGTCAATGAGCCGCCGCCGAGTTCATCCGAAAGCTTGGCAGCGCGTTCCAAAAGACGCGAGTGCAAATAGAACACATCACCCGGATATGCCTCACGACCCGGCGGCCGTCTCAATAGCAGCGAGAGCTGGCGGTATGATTGCGCGTGTTTGGACAAATCGTCGTAGATGAGCAACACATGACGCCCGGTATACAGGAATTCTTCGCCGATAGCGACGCCGGCGTAGGGGGCGATGTATTGCAGGGGGGCCGGCGCCGAGGCCTCAGCAGCCACCACCGTAGTATACTTCATCGCACCATGTTCTTCGAGAATGCCGACGACTTGCGCGACCGTAGATGATTTCTGACCAATGGCGACATAGATGCAGAAGACATCTGTGTTTTTCTGATTGATGATGGTGTCCAGCGCAATCGCAGTCTTGCCGGTCTGGCGGTCGCCAATAATCAGTTCGCGCTGGCCACGACCAATGGGAATCATTGAGTCGATAGCTTTGAGACCTGTTTGCAGGGGTTCCTTTACCGGCTGACGTTGCACCACGTTGGGGGCGACAGATTCAATGTTACGGAATTTGGTAGTGACAATCGGGCCTTTGCCGTCCAGCGGCTCGCCCAGCGGATTGACTACACGGCCAATCATGGCATCGCCGACGGCAATAGACGCGATACGACCGGTACGACGAACTGTGTCACCTTCGTTGATCTCACGATCCGAACCCATAATGGCCACGCCGACATTGTCAGCTTCCAGATTCAACACTACTCCGGTAACGTCACCGGGGAAGGAGACCAGTTCGGACATCATGACGTCGCGCAGTCCCCAGATGCGCGCGATGCCGTCGCCGACTTGCAGCACCGTGCCGACCGATTCCATTTCGAGTTTGGTTTCGTAGCCGGAAATCTGCTGCTTGATTATCGCACTTACTTCTTCAGGTTTTAACGCCATGCCATCGACTCCCATATCCTCAAATATCAAAATTCATAGCTTAGTGTACCTTCAACTCGAGCAGTTGCTCGCGCAGGACCTGCAGGTCGTGACGAATCGAGCAATCAATGATCTTCTCGCCGACAAACGCAATCACACCGCCGATAATGTCCGCATCAACCTCGGTGGTGATTTCGATAGTTCTTCCGGTCAGCTTGTTCAGGCGCGTTTTGATGCTACCGATTTCGTCCGCCGTCAACGGTATGGCGCTGATCAGACGAGTTACGACGATTCCCTTGCTGTCGTGATAGAGCCGAGAATACTCGGCAGCGATTTCCACCAGAAATCCGGTGCGCCGTTTGGCGACCACGAGTTGCAACAGATGATAAAGCTGATCAGCGACCTTGCCCTTGAATACCTTGGCAACGACCGCCGTCTTGTCGCTTTCCACGATTTGTGGCGCCGCCAGAAAGCGAATTAACGAGTCATCCTGTTTGAGGACATTCGCCAAATCACCAAAGTCCAGATTTACCGACTCGCTGTTGTGCATCTGTTGAGTCAGTTCAAACAGACCGTGAGCATACCTTTCGGCGATCTGCTGCATTTGCATCTTGCGTGCCTGCTACTTGACTTTCTCGATGTCGTCAATAAAGCGGCCGATCAACTCGCGTTGTTTCGGTGTGTCGAGCCGCTCATGAATAATTCTTTCCGCCGCAGTAATGGTCATTACCACCACATCGTTCTTCAGTTCCACTCGCGCCTTGGCCATATCCTGTTCGATTTCGGCCTTGCTACGACTGAACATGTCCTTGGCTTCATTGCGGGCGTTTTCTTTGATTTTGGCAGCAATCTTTTCGCCTTCCGCAATCGCCTCGGTCAAGCGGCGCCGGGCTTCAGTGTCGATATCTTTCAGCCTGGACTGATACTCGGCATTGAGCGCATCCGCCTGCTTCTGCTTGGTTTCGATTTCGGCAAAACTGTTTTTGATGCGTTCACGGCGCTCGTCCAAGAGCGCCAGCAGTGGTTTCCAGGCATACCGCTTGAGAATCCAGAGCGCGATCAAGAAGCCGATGATGTGGGTGATCAGCTGCGGGATTTCAATCTTCAGTGCATCCAGTACTTGACTAAGCAATCTTATCCTCGCCTTGTCCGATTGTGACTAAGGCGGGCGGAGCATTGTTGATCCGCCCGCCGTCTCGTGATTTAGCCGATCTTGCCCATCAAAATGAAGAAGGCAACCAGCGCGTAAATGGTGAGCGCTTCGATGAAGGCGCTACCAATGATCATGGCTACCTGAATCTTCGCGGCAGCTTCCGGCTGACGG
>CAIVAP010000061.1 GCA_903903945.1 uncultured bacterium
CGAATCCATCGACCAATTCCTACAAGCGACTGGTTCCCGGATTTGAGGCGCCCGTCGCGGGAACCTACTCGGTCGGTAATCGTACCGCCTGCATCCGCATTCCGGGTTACCAGAAAGATCCAAAAACGATGCGCTTTGAGTTCCGACCGCCGGATGCGACGATGAACCCATATCTGGCGTTCGCGGCTCTCGTTATGGCAGGCGTCGACGGCATCAAGAACAAGATTGATCCCGGCTCGGCGCTTGATAAGAACCTCGACCAACTTTCCGCAGTCGAGTTGAAGAAGCTGCATCAGTTGCCGACTTCTCTCGATGTTGCCTTGACGGCCTTGGAGCGCGACAACAAATATCTGCTGGAAGCGGGCGTGTTCAGCGAGGACTTGCTGGAGAACTGGCTGATACAGAAGCGCAGGGATATTGACAATATCCGCCGTCAACCGACCCCCGGCGAGTACGAGCTTTATTACGGTTGCTAATTCCATTGCGAAACATTCTCGGAGCAGGATATTGATAAGCAATCTGACGCCAAACAGGGGCGAGATGATGGCTCGCCTTGCTTCGTTTACTCATTCACAATCAGGACAACGCAGCAAGTTGTCCTTTCACCTTCAGGGACTGTTGAAAAACCTCAGAATTGTCATTGCGAGGAGTCAGGGTGGGAGAGAGGGGAGGGGTAGTGACGACGAAGCAATCTGCGCGCCTGCATCTGGAGAGCGTAAATCGAGATTGCTTCGTCGTGCTCCACACCCTGCACCACCTCTCCGCACTCCTCGCAATGACACGGTCTGGGCTTTCTCAACAGTCCTTTCACCTTCAGTAGGCCTCGATCATGCCTGACGACATTACACAGACTCAAATCGACATCCTTAACCTATTGAAGGACCAAAACGAGAACTGGACTTCGCCAAAATCTCTCGGTGAACGATTCCATCTTAGCATAAAGACGGTGAACCAGAGTCTGAGTGAATTGCTGCGTTGGGGATATCGGTTCGAGACTAGCCGACGCGGTGAAGTCAGATTTCAAACGGCGCCCGATATTCTTTTTCCTCACGAGATAGCCCGTGGTATCAAGGCGCAGGTGTTGGGATGCGAAATCCATGGCTTTCGCTCGGTCGGTTCTACCAACAGCGTTGCCCACCGCCATGCTATCAAGAATGCGCCGGAAGGCACAGTCATTGTCGCCGGGCGGCAGACAGCGGGGCGCGGTCGGCTGGGACGCAGTTGGATGTCACCCCCCAAGCTGGGCATTTACTTGTCCGTAATTCTGCGACCGACTGTTGCGCCGGCACAGGCGCCGGGTTTGTCCCTCGTGGCGGCATTAAGTGTCGCAGAAGCAATCCGCCATTATCCCGGATTATCTGCGATGATCAAATGGCCCAACGATGTGCTTGTCAACGGCAAAAAAGTCGCCGGAGTGCTGACCGAGTTGTCTGCAGAGCTTGACCGCATCAACTTCGTCGTTATCGGAATCGGCATCAACGTCAATCATGAACCGAAGGATTTTTCCGCTGAATTGGCAGACAGGGCCACGTCGCTGCAGATCGAACAAGGTTGTCCGGTGAATCGCGTCAGACTAGTGCAGGAGGTCTTACTGCAATTGGAAAAACGTTACTTGCAGTTTCTCAAGAACGGCTTGAAAGACCAACTCAAGGCGATTAAAGACTACTCGTCAATCCTTACGAGGCAGATCAGTATTCGGCATGACAACAAGACTCTGGTCGGTACAGCGATCGATATCGACGTGGACGGCGCCCTCGTCGTCAGCGTTGGCAGGCGAACCCTGAGACTGTTGTCGGGTGAAATTTCTCCTACGGAAAGCTATTAACTGTGCCGACGGCTGCTAAGCGTAACCTCCTGTTTGGACTCATCACACTGGCGATTTTGTTTATCGTCTTCGAGTTGGCATTGCGATTGGTTGTACATCTGTCCGTTGACTATTTGTCTCGCAAGGACGATGTCAACTACGAGTACAAGCTCTGGCAAATGCACCTCTTTGACTCCTTTATGGGTATGCAGGAGTCTGATCCAGATCTGTTCTGGAAGATGAAGCCCGGCTACCGGTCGTCGTTCATCTATGTTAACAAGCAAGGTTTTTCCGGACCGGAAATCCATCCACGTCAGCCAAACGAGTATCGAATCCTGTTCCTTGGCGATTCCACACCGCTCGGACTGGGATTAGCGAAGTCTACTGACTCCTTCGTATGGCAAGTTCGTGCCCTGCTACAGAAGGTTATGACGGAGCGTCAGATAGTGGTGATCAATGGATCGGTTGCCGGATACACAAGCTGGCAATGCCGTAAGCTGCTTGAGCTTAGAGGCGAGGAACTCGAACCCGATCTGGTGATCACCTATTTCGGCAATAATGACCCTTCGTACAACGGCTACCTCTCCGACCGGCAGCTCTTTGACATGACCAGGCATTACGGCTGGCTCAACAAGCTGCTTGGCAGGAGTTACGGTTACCAATTCCTCAAGAGCATTGTGTTGAAACTCAAAGTAACAACACCTGCAACCGGTGAGATTAAGGAACGAGTATCAATGCAAGAATTCTGCGAAAATCTGGTCGCGGTCAAGACGTGGTGTGATAGGAACGGCTGTAGGCTTATGACCTGTTCCATTCCGACGCCTGATCTCTGGCCCCCCGGAATCCAGTTTAAGGCTTTCGCCGGCGGCAAGGACAGCGCGGGACGGCTGGTGATGGCTGATGGAATGCAGCAGGATCTCGCCAAACCCTGGGATCTTTGCCTTGACACACTTCTCCTGCCCGGTACATCCGATCAGTGGGCGCGCCGTGTATATGCAACGGGTCTGAACGACACTACTGCCCCGGCCGTGTCAGAGCGAGTCTATCGCCGGCAACTTGCCGAAGCACCCGGTGATCCTCGGCTGCAAAACAACCTGGCTGTGTCGCTCTGGCGACAAGGGATTGACTCGGTTCAGTACCTCTTTGCCGCTCTCCGTCGCGACAGTCTCAATGCGACACTCTGGTACAATCTGGGCATTGAATCCTATCGCAACAATCCAACCGAGACCGCCGGCTACTTGAAGCACGCAAAGGAGCTTGATCGCTACTCGCTTCGGATCAAGGCCGGTTATAATCAAGCTCTGCGTGATTTCTGCTCCTCAAACAGCGTTCCGCTGATTGATCTGGAGAATCTCTTCCTCGGACTCCCGGAGAGAGACTATTTCGTCGATCACTGTCATCCTACCGACATTGGTCATGCTTTGGTCGCTCGGCAGATCGTGCTGTCGATCACAAGCTCGTTGCGATAATATGGCTGACCTGCCCTGAAATGACTTTCATCAAACGACGGCTAATCGCTTGTCTTCGAATATACTCGGCTACAGAATCGGGGTGGCTCCAAGGCAGAATGCGGCTTAGCCGACGAAAAAAATGGTTGACATCAATATGGCATTGTATTAAATAGGCCGTTCAGATTCTGCCGTCCGACTTGGCGGTTAAGGATTTGAATGGGAGAGAGCTATCGCTGTCTTTGATAATGAATAATTGCAAAATGAGAGAAACACGAGGAGAGTCTATGAAAAGGATTTGTCTGCTGCTACTGGTTGTCACGGCCTTTCTGTTTGCGACCAATTCCCTGACAGCAGGAGAACCCAAGGTCGGCGGAGTGCTTTTTGCCAACTGGAAAATGCATCTGAATGATCAAGGGCAGGGGAAGAATTTCAATAGCTTTGACATTGCCCGCGCCCGGCTGATTCTTGACCAGCAGTTCGGCGAGAAATTTTCGGCCAATTTGATGATTGACGTCATTCCTCGCAGCAGCATGGACGAATACGGCCTGCAATACCGCCTCCGGTCAGCTTACATTCAAGGCGACAAGCTCATCAAGTACACTACCATGCGCTTTGGTATGCAGAGTCTGCTCTGGTTCGACCATATAGAGAAGGCCTGGGGATTGCGTTACATTGATGCCGTGTCGTTGGACAAGCTTGGCTATTTGGAGCGTGCTGATCTTGGCTTTACCATTATTGGCGAGTGCCCCGGCAACTACGGCACAGTTGCGTTGCAGATCGTGAATGGGGGTGGTTTTACTCATCGTGAGTTGAACAGAAACAAGGACTTCATCGTCTTTGTGGCTGCCTATCCATTACCCAAGAACCCCGACTTTGGCGAGATTGGCATTTGGGCCCAGTATTATAAGGGTTGGCCGAACATTACCAATATGGCCTCAGGTGATCAGAATTTCCACAAGAACACCAAGAAAGACCGGATGCAAGTGGCTGGTGTGATCAAGTATCGCAAGTGGGTCAGCGGCGTTGTCGAGTACTTCCAGACCTGGGACAAAGAAGACGTTACCACTGTCATTACCAAGGACAACCAGGAGAAGGCCAAGGGTTTCTCTCTGATGGGTAAGGTCAACGTGGCGACTGCCGAGACTTGGCTTTCCAAGGTCTATCTCTTTGCCAAGTACGAGTGGATTGACAAGCATACGCAACTCGACAAAGCGAAGTATCCGTACGAGTCGCAGGGTGGTGATGCGCGATTCTTCCTCGGCGGTGTTGGGTACTCGCCGGTAGAAGGATATGAACTGGCGATCAGTATAGTCAGAGAGACCACTAAGGTTCCGACCCCCCTCGTCGGTCCTGTTGAAATTCGGGAGGGCGAGAAAAACTCGATCCAGATCAACATGACCACGAAATTCTAAACTTACGCTTTTCTAACTGATCTGATTTTGGTGACCCGGCCGGCAACGGCCGGGTCTTCTTATTCAAAAAAAGAGAGCGGCAACAACCACTCTCTTCTGATGGGAAATAGGCCCGTCATCAGGTCTACTTCATTTTTTTGGCTAAATACAGACAGACGCTAGTGCCTGCCTACTCGTTCTTTTCGCGATTCTCCTCCTCATCAAATGTGACAGCATGCCCCTATAGATGCAAATAGCAAAATCCGTGCCTCTGCGGCTGCAATTAGTCTAACATATTAAATGAATCGGAGTTAGCTAATGGGGAGGTTGCGAGAACTACGATGCCAAGTCGGCAAAACTGTGCATGATTTCGACGCTATACGTGCAATTCCCCGGGATCATCATGGGATACAACAGATTAACAGACCGGTCAATCGTCGGGATAATGAACATCATTCCGAAGACCGGCGGGAACCAAGAGGTCATCGCCGTTAGTGCAACACGGTATTTGCGCTTTTGCTGAGAGACTCAGAACGAGGATTACTTGAAAAGAGCCTTAATCTTGCCCCATGTCGAAAGCTTAACATCAAGTGTTGACTCAACTCGCAAGTCAACTTTGAGGTTTTCATTGCTCGGCG
>CAIVAP010000062.1 GCA_903903945.1 uncultured bacterium
GCAGTCGTTGCGCTCCCCGGAAAACGGTCGTTGATAGACTCTTTGAGACGCTGGGCGGTAGTATAGTCGGGACTATACAGCGACAACTTGACAATACCCGGTGATATGTCTAATTGGGGTGGCTCGCGTTCTATCGTCACGCCGTTGGGAACTCTCCCCACGAGAGTATAGTTACTGACAATCTTATTGCCGCCAACCTGTACGTTAAAGCCACCAATGGATACCGATCCCTGGGAATAGCCGTAGATTACCCCCTGTCGATCACTCATCGGCGTCATGATCAAGGTTCCGCCCTCGAGTGTTGAAGCGTCGCCTATCGAAGAGACGGTGACGTCCAATTTGTCACCCAGTTTTGCATTAGCGGGAATCTTGGTCGTCACCAATACGGCGGCGACATTTTTGATCTTGACTTTGTCGATCGGTACGGTCACGCCCATTCGTTGCAGCATATTCGTCACCGACTGAACGGTGAACTGCGCGCCTTTGCCGTCACCGGTGCCATTCAACCCGATCACCAGGCCGTAACCCATCACATCGGTTTCCCCCGTTTGATTGATGCGGGCAATGTCCTTGATGCGAACATCCGCATATGCTTTCATCAACGAGATGATATTCACCAGCACAAAGATGATGATTGCCAAGATAATCAGCCGTATCAAACGCATCGGTTACCTACCTGTCTAAAAGATCCAGTTGAGTGCACGGGTAATCAATCCTGGCTTCGAACCGTCCGTGCCCGGACCCTTGCCGGTGTAAACGATTTGAGCTTCGGCGATATTGTAGGATTCAAGTGTGTTGTCGGGATTGATGTCGGCCCGGCGGACGATGCCCGTCAACGTCATCGTCTGGTGGTCCGAGTTGATCGTAACTACGCGCGAACCTTGAATCACGAGATCGCCGTTATTGCGTTCGGCAATTACCTCTACCGTCATTTTCCCCTTGAGCAAACCGGCACGACTGTTCTCGCCCTTGCCGTCATACTTGTTATTGTTCGCGTTGTCGGCGGAAAACAGCGGTATGAATTTTAGCGGTCCTACGCCTCCGGTGCTCTTGGTACTGGCATCGCTTTTCTCTTCGGTCTTCAACTGCGAGGAGTTCGACGCCTGTGCGTCCTCATAGACCAGCACGGTCAGCAGATCGCCGACCCGTGCGGCCTTGATGTCGGTAAACAATGATCCATCGGATCCGACCCGTTGGGCGTGAAGCGACGTTGGCGACATGATGCTGACTGCTACAATCGGCAGTAATGCCATCAGAGTCGCGAACACTCTATTTGTTGATCTTGACTGTTCTTTCATCCTGTACCACCGCGCTGATTATTCTGCTGCTGGACACGTTTTTTACTTTAATCGTCTCTCCCAGACAGCCGGATTCCTTGGCCTCACCGGAAGCAGTGATTTTGATGCTGCAACTGGAGTATTCAATGCTCACCACATCACCGCGCTTAACGATCTCTTGCTTCCGCAAGAATGACTGCGTCAGCGTTCTGCCGGCCACCATTGCTCTAGCCGCTGACTTCCCGTCAAGTTCCCGGGGCGAAACTATCGGCGGGTCGGCAAGTGAGGTGACCTCACGACGCGCAACATCGAAAAGCTCCGGCGTCAAATCCTGTCCCTGTTTGATCGACTCTCTGGCTACCAGCACCTTCTGAAAAAGGTTGATTTGCAAATTGAGATTGGTCGTCTGGAAAATGCCGTTGTTCTTGAACAAGTAGACCTTGACCCAGCAACTGCCAAGCGGTCTGGCATCACCGAGGGGTTCCACCTTGAGAGAATCATACACCGAAGGCAACGACGAGGCAACAGCCGGAATGGTAATGAGGTACTCGTTGCCATCCCGCAGCACTCCCGCTCGTAACTGCTGCTCGATGTCGGACGCCGGACTTCCGGAGGCATCCGAAGATGCCACCGGAAGCAGCATTAGACACAACATTGTTGGGAGGAGTAGTGTCTTAATCATATCTTATCTTTTCAGGTTATTGACCAGCGACGTCATGTCGTCGGCGGTCTGTATTGCTTTCGAATTTATCTCGTAGGCGCGTTGGGCTACGATCATGTTGACCATTTCCGTAACCACATCCACGTTCGACATTTCCAAATACCCCTGGTTGAGCTTGCCCATTCCCGCTTCACTGGGGACACCGGTGATGGGCGTTCCGGAGGCCGGCGTTTCCTGGTACAAGTTGTGACCGATAGCCGACATTCCGGCCGGGTTCATAAAGCGCGCCAATTCGATTTGCCCGACCTCGGACGGCGCATTACTGCCGGATTGGACCACGGAAACCCTGCCGTCAACGGCAATGGAAATCGACGAAGCATCTTGCGGAATCGTGATTTCCGGAGTTAACAGGTAACCATCAGAGGTAGCCAAACGACCTTCGGCGGTCAGTTTGATACTGCCATCGCGAGAATAGGCGGTCGTGCCATCCGGTTGCTGCACTTGAAAAAACCCGTCACCGTCAATCGCGAGATCAAGAGGATTACCGGTTTGCTGCAGCGTCCCAACCGAGTATTCACGCGTCGTGGCAACCGGTCTGGCGCCGTAACCGATGTCCAGCGCCGTCGGCGCAATGGCGCCGACCGCCGACTGCACTCCCGGTTTGCGCATAGATTGATACATGATGTCCTGGAATTCGACTTTGGCCTTTTTGAAGCCGGTAGTGTTTACGTTGGCGAGATTATTCGCGATGTTGTCTACGTTCATTTGCTGCGCGGTCATTCCGGAAGCAGCGGTTCTAAGTGCTCTGATCATTTTTTTCTCTCCCCTTACGCTTTCCTTGGCAGATCGTTGACAGCCTTGCCAAGCGACTCATCCTGGATCTGGATCATTCGCTGGCCGGTCTCGAACGTGCGGTAAGAGTCGATCATATCGACCATCTCCCGCAACACATCGACATTTGATTTTTCCAGGTATCCTTGCCGCACAACCACAGGACTCGCCTGAGTCGGGCTGACACTATTCGGCGCCTTATAGAGGGAACCGTTGACCTTCTGTAATTGATATGGCTTGGCGAAATCAACAACCTTGAGCGTGCCGAGCATGGCGTTGTCGACATACACTTGTCCGGTGCTTGTGATGGTCAACTTCCCACCTTGAACTGTAAGCGGACCGCCATCGGTCAGGACAGAATAATTATCGGAGGTAACCAGTTGGCCCGAAGGTGAGATGCTGAATGATCCGTTGCGAGTGTACGCTTCACCATTGGGAGTCTGCACCGCAAAGAAGCCGTCGCCCTGTATGGCGAAATCGAGGTCACGACTGGTGGGATCAAGCGCCCCTTCGGTATAGTCAGTGTAAAGCTTGTCAATCATGCGCGTCTCCCAGGACGAAGTTAACTTTCCATTAAGTCCCTGCTGTTCTTTGACGTAACGAAGGAAGATCGAGTCTTTCTTGAATCCCGCGGTCTCGGCGTTGGCGAGGTTATTTGCCACAACCTCTTGCATCCGCATCCGCGGAACCATGGACGTTGCGATTTTCTGTATGCCTTTAATCAACATAATTCCACTTCCGATGTTGGCATATTGCAAGAGCATTGCCAACTTTTCTGGCAAGCCAACAAATGCTGTAAGTTAATCTGTAATAGTGACTTACAACTGCGTGAGAATTGCGAACTGTGAGGTTGGTATCAGTTTCTGAGAAAATCTTTCCGTTGCGGCAAAATATAATTTCTCAGGGGGCCTGTGATTAAGGCTGGCGGACTGCCTTTCAGGTCGCTTCGCTACGAGGAGCCGGGGTATCCTGCGTCCCTCAGATCAACCATCTCTGGTCCTTGCTCTAGCCGTCGAGCACATGCAGGTGCTTTACCTTAGTTGTGTTGATTAGCTCATTGATAGCTTTGTGGAAATCCGCTTCTGTAACTGAGCCTTTGTTGGTTTTCGTGTACAGCGCACAATCGAGTTTGTACCCATAACACTGCAGCGCCTCTGCAAGATAGCAGACATCGACGTAAAGGCACTTCATCATAACGCGATCCTTGGGCAAGTAATACTCCCTTCTTTCCGAATAGTGACCCACCCTTTACCATTCGCTATTATCGGCGCCGGAGCGTGTTGAGTTGAGTGAAACTTTGATCGATAACAGCTTCGTTCAAAGATTGTTCGAACTTTGAAGTTACGCGTCATGAGGCTGTCCCACAAGCGTGGTGATGGCGGACAAGTGAAGTATTTCTCGTAGCGGCGCACGGCGTGCACCTTCGGGTTCGCCGTTTGGTCTAATGTTCATGCAGGTCGCCGCAAGGGCGACCCCTACACATTGTACGCCATTCTTGGCTTGTATGCCCGAAGCGTAACTTACGAGACAACCTCTCCCATCTCGTCGAAGACAAGACTTACCGGTTGATTGGAGAAGCCTACTTTCCGCCGCCGGATTACTGCTTGCTTTGCTCGGCGATTTGCGCCAGACGCTCGCGAATATCATAAACAGGGGCAATCTGCTGCTGCGCCAACCGCGGTTGCGCTTTCGTCCAATTCTCGCCATTTTGCTGTGACACAAACAGGTTGTTGCGGCCACACGATCCACCCTCAACCAGCCTCGCCTCCGGGGGTGCGATCGACACGACCCGCCCTTGGTCAAACACGACCACAACGGGCGCCAGCGTCAAGAGATCAGTCGTTTCGTAGCGGACCTTGTTCTTGGCGAATTCAGTGGAGATGAGATACAGCGCCTCCTTGGCGCAACCGACATTAAACGGCAGCTTGTCGTCGACATAGAAGACGTGATAGCGCAAACCCATATCGAAAGAGAAGTCAGCCAGATTACCCCCTAAGCTGTACCCGAGCTTGTTCGTGGTATCGGATTGGCCAAGGTCATACAGTAGTCCGATGTCGGCAAGGAACTTGAGACGGTTCTTCAATTCCGGTTCGGCAATTTTGAGATCGACTGCAATCTGCTTGATAGCCGGAAATTCCGAATTCTTCTTCTCACTGCTGATGATGTATTGCGCAATCAGCTTTTCCCTGTTAGTCAGCACGAATGTGGCCGGGCGATAGCGGCTGAGCTTTTTCGTCATCGTCAGGTTGTCACTAAGCTTCTTTAACATATCCGCGCGTACGCTGTCGCTGACAGTCATGCCAAGCATCTTGGCGGCTTGGTCGATGGAGGTCAGGTGCCCTTTGGCGCCCCACATCACTAACAAGGTGTCAATCAACTGCTTTTCGATTCCCCCAAAGCCGGCTGTCGCCGGTTCAGCGGTCGCAATCTTCGGGGCTTGGGCTGTAGCCTGCTGCGTTGAGCCGGAGGTTGCAGCCGCTTGCTGGCTACCCCCAGTAGCGCTGTTCTGGTTGTCGGCCTGTTTTTGTCCGCAGGAGAGCAACAATGGGAAGGCCAACAACATGGCCAAGATAATCTGAACAATCAATTTGGGTCTCATACTTCTATCCTTCATTCCACAGACTAAGTTGAACGCGTTTAGGATGGATAAATAACTAACGCGGCGTTTGTACGCAAGCGCAAACGGATGCTGCCAAGTGCGGCTTGCAGTATAAGTGCAAAGCAATTCACGCATATTCCAAGAGCACCTCCCCACCAATACAAGCGCTGGACCTGCCCCGGCACGGCAAAAACGTTGTCATTGAAGGCATTGTCACCTGTTCAGAAATGGTTCACCCCACCGACCGGACTGACCTAGTTTTAGCATGTCGTTTGCATAATGACTTCCAGCGAATGGTTACAAACACATTTAGGAGGTACTCCATTATGACCAGACTATCTAAAGCACTTTTGTTGGCGATGCTGGTATTTGCGCTTCTTCTCACAGCGAGCGCGTTTGCACTTACGGCCGACGTCACAATGAAAGTCAATGGCGCCTTGCCGAATGGTTCTATCCAGATGATCGCCGGAGCGGACAATATCCTCGAGTTCTGGATCACCAACTCGGCGAAAATCAAAGGTATGTCGCTTGGTTTCGAACTGTCGAACCACGGCCTTCCTTTCTCCCTGGTTCAGGGCTACGGCAACATTCCGTACGAAGAGAATGCCGATGGTGAGCAGACCTATGACAGCACCCTCCTGATGGAGCACGGTACCGCCAACAATTTCAAAAACTCTTTCGGTTTAGGCAACTTGGCCCTCGACCGAGAGAGGTCTACCAGAGACACCATTTTCTTTGGTGGCGTTGATGCGACTTCGGGTCAGACGAAGAACATTGCAATTCACCTCACGTCAACCCTCGCGTACAGCGTGAAGATCCGCATTCCCGCGGGTCAGGCCCCGGGTCCTTTCTGCGTGAAGCCGATCTTCATTCCGCCGGCAGGCGCCTGGATGATAGACGCAGGCACTAACCCCGGCGGCGGCGCTGTTAATCCTGACTTCCAGGGTGCACCGACCCTCGACTCGGGCGATCCCGGTGTTAACCCCGTTTGCTTCGGTCCCACGGGGCCGAGCAATACCGCTCCGGTTGTGAGCGATATTCCGGATCAAACCGTAGCTGAGGGCGGAGCGTTTGTCACGATCAGTTTAGACAACTACGTCAGTGATTCTGACAATACGGATGCGGAGATGACCTGGACGTATTCGGGCAATGCACAGTTGATGGTGTCGATTGTCAATCGCGTTGCCACGATTACAATTCCAAACGCGGATTGGACTGGCAGTGAGACGATCACGTTTAGGGCCACTGACCCGGATAGTTTGTTTGACTCAGACCCGGCGACATTCACGGTAACGGCAGTGAATAATGCACCGGTTGTGAGCGATATTCCGGATCAAACCATAGCTGAAGGCGGAGCGTTTGTCACGATCAACCTCGACAGTTATGTCACGGACGCCGAAAGCGCCGACAACTTGATCAACTGGACCGCTACGTCGGCCAGTCCGAACGGCTTTACGGTCAACATCAATGCGACTACGAGGGTCGCCACCATCTCCTTTCCCGGCGGCGAGTTCTCCGGAAGCGCTCTATTTACGTTCACCGCGACCGACCCAGGCGCCCTATCGGCCTCCGACACTGCCCGATTTACCGTTACGCCGGTCAACGATGCGCCGGTCGTAGCCGGTATCCCCGACCAGATTCTGTCATACGGCGCAACGTTTGCCACCATCAACCTTGACAACTATGTGACAGATCCTGATAACACCGATGCCGAGATGACTTGGAGCTATTCAGGTAACAGTCAGCTAACTGTCGCAATCAGCGGGGCGCGTGTCGCCACTATCACCAAACCGTCAGCCGATTGGAACGGCAGCGAATCAATCATCTTCACAGCAACCGACCCGGGACTGTTGTCCGATTCCGATACCGCGACGTTTTCAATCGCGGCCCCAGCGCCGATCATCAAGATCACGCCGGATACGTTGACGTTCACCGCCTATGCCGGGGGTTCCAATCCCGCCGGTCAGGGCGCGATGATCACGAATACCGGCACCGGTACTCTCGACTGGAACGCTTCTGAAGCCACCGCCTGGCTCACTCTCTCAAGCACATCGGGAACCGCGCCCTCCGGCTTTACGGATAGCGTTGACATCGCCGGTCTCGCTCCCGGTTCCTATTTCGCCGATGTGACTGTAACCGCTGCGGGTGCTTCCAACTCACCGCAGGTGCTCAAAGTCATCCTACACATCAACAGCCCGGTCGACATCAAGCTGACTCCGGACTCACTGAGCTTCTATGCCCGCCGGGGTGGCGCCAACCCTCCGAGCAAGGATGTCACTATCACCAATGCGATGTCATCGGGTGTCGAGTTCAATTGGGACGCTATTGAAACCTCACCGTGGCTGTCAATGACGGCCACAACCGGTACGTCACCATCGACCGTGAGCTTCAGCGCCGACATCACTGATCTGACTCCCGGCACCTATAACACTCTGGTCGAGATCAAGCAGGTCTCTTTGAAGGCCGGTGTGATTGACGATATCGACACTATCTACGTCAAGCTGCTTGTCGATCAACCAACCGGAGTTGATGACGATCACAGCGCTGTCCCGAAGAGCTACTCGCTCAAACAGAATTATCCGAATCCGTTCAATCCGGAAACGATGATCGAATACAATTTGGCGGCGTCGGGCCATGTCACTATGACCGTGTTCAACGTCATCGGTCAGAAGGTAGTCGACGTTGTCAACGGCTATGAATCCGCCGGCAACAAGCAGGCCGTCTGGAATGGCCGAGATGAGAATGGTCGTGAAGTACAGAGCGGTGTTTACTTCTACCGCCTAACCACTGAAAATTTCAGCATGACCAGAAAAATGATGCTGTTAAAGTAGACGAGCACAGCTATCAAGGAGAAGCCCCCGCCTTTGCGGGGGCTTTTTCTTTGGTACAGACCGGGCGGATGGGTGACAGAATAGACCTGGGGCGAAGGGGTCGGACTGAATCAACAAGACGAAAAACGCTATGCCATTTTCTTCGCTTCACGGCAACTCGCAACTCTGGACTGCTGCCAAGGAAAACTCAGCGGAGATTCTAACAGGAAAGCTTATGACGAGATGGAACGCGGCTCGCCCCGCGTGTTTTCACACCCAAACCCAAAATAAGTGTTACCTATGCGCCCGGTCTATTGTGTAACCTATCCGCCAGGCTGTACGACGTTCTGATGTCTTTGCGTCCCAACTTATGGGATAACCTCAGGACGTACGCCGCGCACAGAATCCAGAGCCACCAGATCCACAGAGCACTCCGGGGTGACCTTCGGTGCCGTAACCAGCGTTCTACTAACTGGCGTGAAGAATACTTTTGCAGTAAGGCGCTACAAAAAAGCTGGTGGCCTCGACGGTATTCCCATGACAGACATAGCAGCCATTAGCATGAAGAGCTTGGGGATACCGATTTGACCCGACGGAACGGGAAGCGGTCAATAAATAAAGCGGGCTAATGCTGCCGCAAGAGCGCCATCAGAAAGGGGTTCTTGACGGCGCTACTTTGAGGCTGCATTACGGGGAACAGGGATGATCAACTGCCGATTGTCTTTGCCTTAAGTTGGGCTAGGCGCGCGGCGGCGTCTAAAACCAGTGGGAGATTGGGATAGCTTTTCTGCCAGAAGTCGAGATACTTCTGGTAGCGCTCGGTGGCTTTGGCGGACGCGCCAGTCTCTTCATAAGCACGACCCAGATAGTAACTGGCGTCTTGATAGTCAAAATCATAACAGGTGTACCAGTAATCGTTGTCATGCAGCAGCTTCTCAAACTCGCTCACCGCCTCGGTTGGTTTTCCGGACTGAAGCAACGTTCGGGCGTACATGTAGAGAGAATAAAAATCTTTTGTTTCCGCTGCCGCTGCCGCAAAGCATGACTGCGCTGAGTCGAGGTCGCCTTTCGCCAAAGCCAGCGAGCCGAGGGCGAATTGATATGTTGCCCTTCCCCTTCCAGCTCGTTCGGACTGGCTCTTCAATTCATCAATAGCAGTCTTGGCAGCAGCGTAGTTGCGGCTCGCCGCCAAGAGTTGCGCATAGAGATTGCGGCATGCCAACTTGTCGTTCGGGTTGTCAAGCGAATACAGTTGTATTGTCTCTTTGAGCTCTTTCAGCGACAAAGCCGTATCACCAACCGCCAGAGCAATTCGCGACTTGAGGTATAGCTTATTGGCAACCTCCCTATTGCGTGAGTCCGTCAGTTCCAAGCTATCGGCGGCGATGCCTTGATCGAGTATTTTAAGCGCCAGCGGGAGCCTGCATTGAAGCATCTGCACCAACGCCAGATTCATACGCCCACTGGCACGCGTTTCCTGATCAGCGGCTGACGCCAACTCGCGGAAGCATGAGTCGGCTCGTGAGAACTGGCGTTTGAAAAGATACAACTCCCCCAGCTTCTGTCTTGAGTAGTGGAAGTCGGGCTTGATGGCCAGCGCTTGCCAATAGGATTCGATTGCCTCGTCGATCATCCCGTGTAAGGAGTACAGGTCTCCACGTGAGTCAAGCGGATTCGGTTCATCGGGAGCCAGCGATATGTATTTGTTGATGGCGGCTAAAGCCTTCTCAAGATCTCCGGCAGCGTCGTAGACGTATGATAGTCGGTTGTACGCAGCCTTGTATAACGGATCTATTTCCGTCGCCCTGATAAGATAGTCGATCGCCGCGGGGTACTCTCTCTGGCTGTACTCATAATTCCCAAGCAAGTAGAACGCCTCTTTTTCATCGGGAAAATACTTGACGGCTTCTTGCAACTCCGCAATCGCCGTGGCTGCATTGCCCGTTAACGCGGCTTTGCGGCTGCGGATAAAGTAGCTATCGCGACGACCGGCTCTCTCCAGATACTGAACTGCCTTGTCGATCAGTTTCCGGTCCGCAATCGAGGCGAGCTGGTAATAGGCCATCGCAAAGGTCGAATCATACTGGAGAGCTTTCTGGAAGCTGGCTGTAGCTTCCGGGACGAACATCTTGTTGGCGTAATCGACACCTGCGAGATAATAGCGGTAGGCTTCCGGCGAAGAAGTGGTGACTTGCGCAACGGGTCTTTCCGGTTCCGACCGGGCGCCAGCCGGCAGTGGCAAGTCCTTTTTGATCTCGGTAGTGAGCTTGTCCACTAGCGAGAAGATACTTTCTCCCGGAGCGCCGCTGATTCGCTGCGCCGCTCTGACTTTGCCGGTTTTCACGTCGACCAATTGCGATGTCAGCACGAGTGCCGGTTCGACCTGAAGAATGCTACCAATCAACAGCCACTGCGCGTCGGCTTTGCCAGCAATGTCGCTGGCAACGTTTCGGTCTGCCGTCTTTTGACCTTCGCGGCCAAGCAACTTGAGAATATCGTACAATCGCTGACTTGACATAACTTCAAGGTAGCTCGATTGCGAGAGGTCGGTGATAAGGAGATTGGTGGCGATTTCGCCCAGGCGCTGGGCATCGGAGGGGTCTACTATATTCTCAAAGTACATGATTGCCAGCCGGTTGTCAGCAGCAGTGACTTCCTGCGACGACCGGAATTCAATCTGCCAGGGTTTGAGTATCAGGAAGGCCAGCAAGATCGCAGCGGCTGCAGTGAATGGCACAAACGAAACCCATTTTCTTCTGTGCGGCGACTCAGGGTTCTTAACCCTATCTCCCTTATCCTCGACGGTAAGGTCTTGCACGTGAAGGCGGACATCCGGGTCGTGTCGCAGTAACAGCGCGGTCGGCTCGAACTGCCGCGCCGTTTCACCGCAGTAGGCACATTCCAGAATATGAATCTCGACGCCCTCGCGCTCTTGATCATTGAGCATTCCCAACTCATAAGCGTAGAGCTTATCGCCAAGCAGTCTGTTTGTGCAGCCGCTCAAGGCTTGATATCTCCCTTCTCGAGGCAAACTCGTAGCATTGTCCGCGCACGCGAAAGCATAACGTAGAAGTTATTGGATGCAATTCCCAGCTTGGCACAGATTTCTTCAGTGTTGTAGCCCTGATAGTGCAAATTGAGCGCCCGTGCATGGAAGCTGTTGGCGCCGTGTATCTTTCTGAGACAATCCAGTAGTCGCGTCTTGAGTTGCGGGTCAGTGGCAGCACCGATCAAATCAGGTTCAGCCACTTCTAGCGGTGTCGTCCTGGCAGAACGCACTCTCTTGGACTTGTAGTAATCAAGTACCTTGTTGTTTAGCACCTTGTAAGCCCATCCTGCAAAACTCGATTCGATTTGTACTTGGCGATACTTCTCTGCAATCGTCGTCAGCGCGTCCTGGACGATCTCCTCGCAATCCTGACTGTTCATTACTCTATGACGAACAAACATCTGAAAACTTACGCCGAGAAGGCAGAACAACCGCTCAGCAGCAGTCGAATCGCCTGCTGAGGCCTGTTGATATATGGTGTTGATGTCAGTAGCCATAAATAAGTGCTTCGCGCAACTGCTGACTAACATAGAGTTGCCGCTCGGAAAACGCAAACAAAACAACTCAATCCAGAAGATGCATTTTGGCTGTGCGTGACAGGGTGTGCCCGAATCGATTCATCTTCTCGGCAAGCTGTAAGAAATACATCCCGTGATCAACATTCATTGTAGATGTGCGCCGACCGATGAGGCCGGAATGACTGAATGACCCAAGAACCAACTGTCACCAATTGAGTGACATGCGAGGAGACATCATGTTGAAGCTGCTAAGATATTTTTCGATTTTGATCCTGTTGTGTTCATCACACCTCTTGGCGGAAAATTACCTCGACGGTCCCGAATCGGTCAACTGGGACTCGCTCCACACCCGCTATCTGGTATCGAGCTTCAACAACGGCAGAATCGTCGCCATGGACACACTTGGCAATCAGAGTCTCTTTATTGATGGCTTGGGTTACGCATATGGCAATCACATTAAGGACACCGTTCTTTACGTTTCGCACGGACATGGTGTCTATGGTTTCAATCTGACTTCGGGCGCGCTGATCTGGCAGGTGGACATTTCAACAACTGGACAGACTGACGGCGTTTCCACCGACACTTCCGGGTTTCTGTACACCGTGGACTACAACCGTATCATCTACCGCGTAAAGATAAGCGATCAATCATACACCGCCTTCGTTACCAGCGGCCTGCCGACGTGGCCGCAGACCCTGATCTTTGACGCCAAGAACAACCGCTTGCTGGTAGCATCGTGGGCTGACCATGCGCCAATCATCGCCGTCAGTTTGCCATCGGGAGCGGTCTCTACTGTTGTAGTTACACCTCAGGGTTGGGCCGACGGCATCACCGCTGATCAGTTCGGCAACACCTACTTGAGTTGCTATGACGATGGCAAGACCTATCGTTACGACAGCACCTTCAGCAATCCACCTTTCGTTTTCTCGACGGGACACGTCACGCCGTCATCAATCTGCTATAACCGCCAACGCTTGGAACTGGCCGTTCCGATGTTCGACAGAGACAGTGTGACGTTCGTGAAGGATATCTATCACATCGACTCGGACAGTGACGGTACCGCCGACTTCTACGACAACTGTCGTCTGGTGAGCAATGCTTCACAGATGGATGCCGACGCTGACTCGTTGGGAGATGCCTGTGACAACTGCCCCCTGGTGAGCAATTCCTCGCAGGCGAATGCGGACGCTGATTCGCTGGGAGATGCCTGTGACAACTGCCCCTCCACTTACAACCCCAATCAGGCCGATAGCGATCACGATGGTATCGGCGACGCCTGCGACTATGTCTGCGGCGACGCCAACGGTAGTGGTACCGTAAACATCTCCGATGCGGTCTATCTGATCTCCTACATCTTTTCTGGCGGTTTGGCGCCATCGCCATTACTCGCGGGAGACGCTAACTGTAGTGGGTCAGTTAACATTTCTGATGCGGTGTATTTGATCGCCTACATCTTCTCGGGGGGAGCAGCGCCGTGTGCGGGGTGCAAGTAGAGTATTGGAGACATAAGACGAGGGCACACCGCGTGCCGCTACGAAAAATGCCGTCAGGAAAGGTTCCTGACGGCGCTTCTTATCTTTGCTGGTGCAGATCGAATTGACCAGCGAGGGGCGTTGCTACTTCTTCTTGCTGAAGACCATTGCTCGCACGCGATTGCGGGCGGTCGGTTTGGCTCCCTCTACAACGGGAACAATTTTGCGAGATAGTTCACGAGGGACCTGCTTAGAGGGAACGAAATTGAACTTCTCAAAATACTTAGGTATATCAGTAGCCAGCCAGATCGTTTCCGGACCCGTAGCCAACAGCTTTTTGACGATCATCTTGCCCCAGCCCTTGCCGCGCTGCCCCTCGGCGACACCGACGCATTCGATTTCGGCGTAGTTATCTACCAC
>CAIVAP010000063.1 GCA_903903945.1 uncultured bacterium
AAGCCCTCGGGGTCTTGTGGAAACTTTAGAATTCGAGTCGCTGGTTTTCTTCTCCGCTTGAAGGGTGGTGTTAGCTTCCGGAGTATCCTTTCAGTGTGCAGCGCGCGTGATGTCATTCGCATTGCCGTTGTCGAGGTCTTAAATCCGGCTCACTCGGGGGGAGCGAGCCGGATTTAGGACCTCGACAACGGCAATGCGAATGACATCACGCGCGCCGCACACTGAAAGGATACTCCGGAAGCTAACACCACCCTTCAAGCGGAGAAGAAAACCAGCGACTCGAATTCTAAAGTTTCCACAAGACCCCGAGGGCTTTCAGCTCCAATTGTCCTGATCGGGCGGTCGACTATCTCACTCTCTGGTGCTGCCTCTTCTCTCGGGTTTGATGCCCAGTTCAGCAGCTAATTCGTTGGAATTCAGTCAGATAGGAAGCGTACTCGGCTTTCGATGGCAGTTGTGCTCGTCTTTTTTCAAAATTCTTCTTGATTTTTGAAACATTTATCCGATAGCTGAGTATGTGAAGGAAAGGTTCATTAGTTCAGTACGAAGAACGAAGGTCCAGTATGAAGAACGAACGCAAGCAAGCCCAACGGAAAGAAGCCATACTCGATGCCTTTGATGCATTGATCAAGAAGTATGGCATAGACAAGACCACGATGCAGGAAATCGCCAACGAGGTCGGGATCAGTGTTGGGACACTATACAATGACTTCGCGGACAAAGAAGCGCTGATCGATGCTATGGTTGATCGTCTGGAAGCTTCGGCAAATGCCAAGATCAACGCGATCAAGTTTTCCAGTGCCGCCCCGAACGAGCAACTGGCTGAGTTCTTGAAGGCCATAGAAAAACTGATCGAGCATATCGTGCGAGACAACCGTTCTCTGGCTGACTACATTCTCTACGGGTCACAGAAGTTTCGATATGTAGGGAAGAAGATTCATGAGGGCTTTTCGAAGCACCAGGTGGTTGACAACAAGATGCGCACGATCATTGAAGCAGGAGTGAAACAAGGGATTTTCAAAGTGGAAGACCCGGCTGCGATATCAGCTGCCATATCACAGGGTTTTATGTCGCTCTCGGTCACGCGGCTGCTGATGAATCAGAAAGAAGACAAGGAGACCAGAAGGAACTGGGAGATTATGATGGATCTGCTGTTGCGAGGTCTCAGGAAATAAGGAACGATAATTCGTGGCTCTTTTTTTTGCCACAGAAATGAATATATGAGGGAATTGTTCAAATGGTCATACACAAAATGAGGGAGTACATGCTCAAGACAAAGCACCGCTATTGGACCGCGTTGATTATCGCACTGGTTGTGGCGGCTACGGCGCAGGCCCAATCGGGTCGTCTGACACTTGACGACTGCATTCGAATTGGGATGGAGCACAATCCATCATTGCACAGCGTCTTGATGAAGGTCGATGAGGCGAAAGCAAAGTCATCAGAGGTGAATGCTGCACGTCTGCCCAGCATCACCCTTTCAGGCGGCTACGTTCGTTTGAGTGAGATCACACCTTTCGAAGTGACTCTTCCCGGCTCGCCCCGGGCGCTGGCGTTGTTGCCGAACATCCCCAATGTCTACACCGGTAAGGTAACCGTACAACAGCCGTTGTTCACCGGATTGCGTCTCGAGAAGACGGCATCGGCGCTGCATCACGATATTTTGGCCTCGGAGCTTGATCATGAAACGGCAGCGCGCAATCTAAGATTTGAAATCACCAACGCCTACTGGAATCTGGTCAAAGTGAATGACTTCCGGAGCATCGTTGATGAGGATGTCAAGCGTCAGGAAACGCACCTGCAGGATGCACAGAACCTGTTTGATCAGGGAATCATCAACCGCAATGACGTTCTGAGGGTTGAAGTCCAGCACTCCAATGCTCTTCTACAACAGATCGGCGCGCACAACGGAGTCGAGTTGGCCAAGTCCTATTTGGAGAATGTAATCGGCGCTCCGCTGGACGGCGACATTGATCTGACGTCTCCATTGGACAGTGTCGGGCCGGTTGACGGTCAATCGATGTTGCTCCAAATGGCTTTCGCCAAACGCAGTGAATTGCGGGCGATTGAGCATCGAGTGGAGATGGGTAAAGCGGGAGTGGCGATTGCAAAATCGGAATGGCTTCCCCAAGTAGCGTTGGTCGGAAACTACACTTACTCTCGGCCAAATCAACGCATTCAGCCGATCGAGGACAAATTCGAGAATACCTGGGACGTGGGAGTCTACGTTACCTATAACCTCTGGGATTGGGGGGGAACCGGCCACAAGGCACGAGCTGCCAAGTCGCAACTGGCGCAGATCAAAGACGCTCAGAGACAACTCGAAGACGGAATCAGACTGCAGGTCTCGCAAGACTACCTCAATTTGCAGCAGAGCATTGAGAGAATCCGAGTCAGCCAGACGAGTTTGGATCAGGCGAACGAGGGCTATCGCATTACCC
>CAIVAP010000064.1 GCA_903903945.1 uncultured bacterium
CCGGGTCTCAGGCTGTTGTAATATCCCTTTACAATTTGCTTCTTGATGTCGTCAGAGAAATAGATCATCACATTTCGGCAGAAGACAAAATCCATGTCCGTCATCAACGCCATCTTGCGGCGATCAGCCAGATTAAGGTGAGAGAATTTCACTAACCGCTTGACGTTGTCAGTAACGCAGTATTTCTCACCTTCGCGTGTGAAGTATTTATTGACAATATTAAGCGGTGTGGTTCGCAGCGACATCTCGCTGTAGGCTGCTGTACGCGCCGAGTAGAGCACGTTTTCCGAGATATCGTTGGCAATTATTTCGATATTCCAGTCATTGTGTTCGCCGAGTACCTCAAGCAGAATCATGCCTAGCGTATAGGGCTCTTCACCGGTCGAACACCCCGCCGACCAAATTTTCAAACGCTTGCCATGACCGGATTGTTTTTTCTGTTCGATGATTAGCGGTAGAACCTCTTGCTGGAAACAAGCCAGTTGCGGCGGATTTCGGTAGAAAGAGGTTTCATTAGTCGTGACCAGGTTCATCAGCATGTTGAACTCTTTCTGCGACGTATCGTACTTGACCTGATAGAAGTAATCGCGGAAAGACTTGAGGCCGAGTGTGGCCATACGTTTGCTGAGGCGGTTCTCGACTAGATACTTCTTGTTCTCCGCAAAGAAGATGCCGCACTTTTCATGGATGAAATCGCGAAAAGCGACAAAGTCTTCGAGGCTGAGTTCAAGATTTAGATTTTCTGTCTGCAACATAGTCACCGTGTCCTGCGGTCGATAGACCTAACTCGATTCTTCCATCAGCGACACTGCCTTGTCCCGGAATTCACGCCGGGAAGCCGCTGCCTCTTCGTATAAGGGATCCTGTCTGGCAACTTCTCTAATACGGTGACGCGGGGGACCGGTCAGAGCCGGTCGCTCAATCTGGAAGGGTTCCCCTTCGACCGCTTGTTCGATGATTTTGAAGCGGCGCGTGCCCACCTCGACACCTTCTCGATTTTCTCTTTTCCTAAAACTGGCCACGCGGGCTTCGAGTTCAACGACCCGTTCCCGGAGCTGATTGATCTCCATGCGATGTCTCTGTGCAGCCACAGCTTTGGTGACGATGTTGTCAAGTTCCTTGAGACGGAACGGTTTGACAACATAATCGTAAGCGCCGGCGCGCATCGCTTCGATGGCGGAATCTACCGTCGGATAACCGGTCATTATGATTATCGAGAGATCGTCAGCGGTCCCTCTCACCGCACGCAAGGCATCAATGCCCCCGCCATCAGGCATGCGCAAGTCGATCAAAGCGACATGAAAGCTTTCCGTCACCACTTGCTGAAGAGCTTCGGCTGCCGACCCTGCTGTTCGTACCTGATAATTCAGTTTTGTAAAATACTCCGCGAGCAATTCTCTTACGAACACCTCATCATCGACCACAAGCAGCTTACTCTCCATTGACAACCTCCGGTTCGTGAGCCTTCCTGTCACGATGGTATTTTTTCGCGGCCGCTTCGACCACGGAATACAGTCTGTTGATATTGAATGGCTTGACAATGTAATCGTAGACACGCTTCCGCAAAGCTTCCACCGCTGTTTCCACTGAGGGGAAGGCGGTCATAACGATGACGGGCAGATTCCTGTGGCTTTGTCTGAGGTCTTCAACAAGCTGTAGCCCGTCAGTGCCACCCATTTTTATGTCAGTCAAAACGACGTCGAAATCGTCATGCTGCTCAACTATTTCCATCGCCTCTTCTGCGCTGTTGGCGGTCATAATGGAGTAGTCCTTGGAAAGGAAGTAGTCATAAAGCAGGTCGCGAATCAGCAGCTCGTCATCGACGATCAGTATCTTATGAGTGTCCATCAGACCACCCCCTCGATCTTGGTTATTGCGTCATTGACAGCGCCCACCACATCTCGATTGCGGTCGTTTGCTAGGCTGCGCAGGAAAGGCAGCGCGCGTTTGTCCTGCAACATGGAGAGCGATTTAGCAGCTGCCACTCGCAGGACGTCGTTTTCGTCGGTGAGAAACTGCACGATCTGCGTGGTTGCATCGGGATTACCGATTCGGCCCAGCGTATTGATGGCATGGAATCTGATCCAAAGATCTTCGTCGTCAAGCAGAGAGAGGATATCGCTACAAGCGTCATCGCCGGCCAATGCCACCAGAGCGTCGACAGCCGACCTGCGCACCTGCGACTCTTCATCACTAAGGAGTATTTTGATGTGCTCAATTGCCGCTCTGTCACCGATGCGACCGAGCGATTCCACGGCTGACTTGCGCACCTCCCATTCGGGATGATTCAGTGCGCCGATCAGCGGTTCCACCACCGCCTTTTCCCCTATCCAGCCAAGCGCCTGTGCCGCCATTATCTGGCGCAATGGCGATTGGTGATTGAGATCTTCTCTGAGACGGGCGATGGCATCCGCACTGGAACTCAGAACAATCGCACCGAGAGCCGCCTGGCGAACATCGGGATAGGAATCATCCAAGCCGGCAAACAGCGTATCCAGAGCCGAATCACCACCAATCCATCCCATAGCTTTGAAAGCAGCCGAGCGGACATGTCCTACATGATCGGTCGCCAGCTTTGTCAGTAGCGGTATGACCTGCTGATCGCCAATCCTGCCTAAGGCTGAAGTCACGCGTTCGCGGACACCATCGTCGGCGTTGTCGACCAGCGGCATAACGTCGAGTGTGAAGCGCGAATTGCCGCTGGCGGCAATCATGTCCAGAAGACTACAGGTCACCACGGGCGAAGCATGGCGCAGCGCCAGCGAAATTTTCTCGGCCGCCGCCGTGGCGGCGATGGTCAGCAGTTCCTTTGCTTTAAGTGCTACGTCCTCGTCGGGATCCGCCAGTGCCCCGAGCAGCAGATCGACGGCAGCCGGCGTTTCCCAGCTTCGTAGTTCTTCAAGTGCAAACAATTTGGTTTGTCGGTCGCCATATTTTACGGCCCGTGTCAAGCAAGTCTGAAGCTGAGCGGCAGGCAGGTCATCAAGAACCGAATGATCGGTTGCATGGGCAAGTTTGATCAAAGAACTGACAACTGCTTCCTGCAGAGCACTGTCTTCCCGTTTCAGCAACCTGCGCAAATAGGGTTCGACTTCGCGCGTCTGCATGCTCCCCATTGCCTCAACGGCGGTGAAGACAACGACCGGATCAGTGTCGTTAAGCGCCCTCACGAGAATTGGGATGGCGCTGTGATCGCCGATTTTCCCCAAGGCCTCGATAATCTGCGCTCTGGCTTCCGCGAAACGATCATAGGTTTCTACCAAAGGCCCCACGGATTTCGGATCGGCCAGTAATCCCAGCGCCTCGGCCGCTGAACAGACAACGTTCAGACTCGAATCACTGAGAGCTCTAATGACGACTTCAACCGACGATCCGTCGCGGATGGTACCGAGAATGTCCACCGCAAACTTGCGGACGTCGTGATCGGGATCAAAGACTTTCTCCGACAACGCCGGCACCGACTGTTTGCCGAGGGTCATCAGAATTTCGGAAGCGAGATTGCGGGTGCCGATGTTTTCATTTGCCAGGTACTGACAAAGAAAGGTCGGAGCATGTGACGAGCGTCGTCGCACGATCGCCTCCGCGGCGGTTTCGCGAATACCTTTGTCTGGGTCTTCCAGAGCGGTAACCAGCGCCGCGTCTGCCTGAATGTCGTCAATCCCGCTCAACTCACTGATCGCGCCCTCGCGGTCGAACGCATCAGCGCTCGACAGTCTTTCCAGCAATCCCTCCAGCAACGTGCTGTCACTGCTCATGGCATTAGTCCTCGACAATAGCTATTAGCTCACATTCACGCGCGAGGCGGTCAGTGCTTCGTGAGCTTCCGCTTCGCTCGGATAAATCTCGAAAATATGAGACAACTGTGTGATCTCGAAAATCTCCTCTACGTAGCTCGCGAGATTGGACAGCGCCAAGCGGCCTTTGGCCAACCGCACTTCTTTGAGTATGGAGACCAATGTTCCCAACCCAGAGCTGTTGATGAAGTCAATCTGAGCTAGATTCACAATGATCCGGTTTCTCCCTTGAGCCACGCGTTTGAGAATCTCTTCTTTGAGATTGGAAGAACTGGCAAAGTCGAGACGTCCTTTCAGACTGAGCGTGATGTAGTCCTCATTTTCAGTTACTCTGATTTCCATTTACTCCTCCGTTTGACTTTTGTAGCAGAACGCCGACTTGCGAATTTTTCCTGCGCAGCCGGAAGGAAATGCTCACTCGAAGCCCCCCCTCTTGTCGTTCCTCTACTTCCATTCTATCGGCAAATAGTTTCATGATGCCCACTCCTCGACCGCCACTTTTTTCACAATCGATGTCCGGTCGCGAATCGTCCAGATGCAGAGCTTGCGGCTTCGCCTCACCTTGGTCCTCGACGTCGACGCGAACGGTCTCCTCGTCCCAGGCAAAAACCACGTTGATCGATTTGGAAGGATTCGATTTGTTGCCGTGGATGAAGGCGTTTGTGTATGCTTCTGAAACACAAACGGCAAAACGAAACTCCTCCTCCGGATCAAACCCCAGGCGTCGGGCTATTTCGCTCGTCGCCGCATAGCACCGACCGAAATGGTCATTCTCGGGATAGATGGTCAATTCATAAATTTGCCCGTTCATTTTATCTCTATCAGCAGTGTTGTTATGTCATCACTCTGTGGTTTGTTGGGATCGCCTTTGAAATCGTCGACCTCCTGCGTGAGCATGGCGATGAATTCCTCCGGCTCGCGCTCGGCATTCGCGAGCACGAACTTATTTAGCCGCTCGCGCATGTACATTTGCCCCTCTGAGTCTTCGCATTCGGTTATGCCGTCAGTATAGAAGAGAACTCGATCTCCGGTTTCCAGCGGTACCCTCTCCGCTTGATATACGAAGCTCGGGAACTGTCCCAGCACAGTCCCGCCGGTCTTCCACATCGTAATTTCGGCCGATTTCTTGTGAAAATGTATCGGCGCCAGATGTCCCGCGTTGACATAAGTACAGGTCATCATCCGTAGGTTGAAGCAGGCATACGCCAGCGAAATGAACATGTTCTCGGTTTTGAGCACCTGATCGCAGAGAAAGGCGTTCAAATCGGTAATCATCTGGTCGATTTCAACGTTTTTGCCCGCTTCCATCCGAAACACCGACCGCACGGCCGTCATCATGAGCGCTGCCGGCATGCCTTTGTTGCTGACATCGCCTACGATTATGACGAATTCGTGGGGTGACAGACGAATAATGTCATAATAATCGCCACCGACCTGCCCGGCGGGCAGATAAGTTGCTGCAATTGACGCGTGCTCGAACGCTTCCGCATTGGAGGGTAGCAGCGCCTGCTGAACCTGTCGCGCAACCACGAGTTCCTGTTCCAGCTTCTGTCGCTCCAGCCGCTCCTTCATCAGATTGGCGTTTTCTATCGACACGGCCGCAAAACGCACCAACGTTTCGACCGCGCTCTTGTCTTCGTCGGTGAAACCACCACCTGTAGTCTTGTTGACCACTATCAGCACGCCAAGTTGTCTCTCCTGGGTGGCAAGGGGAACGCTGATGATGGCGTTAATCAATCCACCGTACGGCGCCTCTTCGGGGAACTCGTTGATTATGATCGTCTCGCCTGTTTGGAATGTCCAAGTAGCGATGTCAACTTCATTTTCCATCTTGATTGATTTGATAATGCGATCGTCCAAGCCCCAGGAGATCTTCGTCTGCAACAAGCCGTTCTCCAGAAGCATTATGCAGCCGACCTCACCACCAACCATGCGCGTCGCCATATCCATCATCGCTGACAGCACTTTCTCGATATCGAGCAGTGAGGTGATCATCAGACCCATCGTGGCAACGTCGTTGAGTTGCATCGTCTGATCTTCGATCCGGTTCTCAAGGTCGAAAAGCTTGCGTTCAAGCAACTCCATTTGCTTCTCAAGAAGTGACAGCATTTCGATGTTCCCTTCGTTCCCGGATGCTTGGCTGTGTGCTCAAATTATTAGTTGTCTTGGCCTTACGGCATGTCCTTGTTGGAACTATCGACATAGGCGCGGAAAACTTGAAAAGACCATGCCACTTTCCGTGCAGAAAGTCGATCCACCTGCTCCCTGGGACAACTTTGGACACAGTGATTGTCTTGACAAATGCGGAAAATTGAGTATCTTCATAAGGATGAACTGCATGAGTATCGGCAGGTCATTGTTGGTTGGATGTTCGGTTAGCACGCCCAAACAAGATTAGATACCGATTACTTGCCCGTTTTTCCCCGCCGGGAGAGTACTTAGAGGCCGACACCATATTTGATGTTTGAGGAGCCCATTCGTATAAGTTATAGCGGTACCGCCGGTTTGGCGGAACGGGTCTATATTCATGGGAACTTTGGCATAGTGGAGGTATAATGCCACGCACAATTGTAATGCTATTGATTATTCTGGCTTCGTGCGTTTCGGTGGCGCAGGGCCGACAGAAATCTTACGACTACCGGAATCTCTCGCCGGAGGATATCGAGGAACTCAAGGCGGCGCATCACGAGTTCTACACAGCCGAAACCATTGATCGCGAGCGCGCGATCAAGGCGCAACTGTCTCAGAGAGAAGCGCTGGTCGATGGCAACCAAGCCGATTATGACGTGCGTTATTACGGTATAACCGTCAAGCTTGATTTCACGACAAGCACAATTCAGGCGAAAGTACAATATAAGATTCGTTCCAGCATCGCAGCGCTTAATAGAGTTGATCTCAATCTGGTGGATCAACTTGAGGTGGATTCCGTGCGCTTTGGCAGTACAGCGGCTTCGTTCACTCGCTCGGCCGACATCCTAAAGATTTCGACCCCGACTTCTTATGCCCAGAACGTCGAATTTGACATGGCGGTTTATTATCAAGGTTCCCCGGGCTTCGATGGGCAGCAGGGAATGTATTTCGGCTCGGTCTCCGGATACCAGATGTGCTATACGAATTGCGAGCCGTTTGGTTCGCGATATTGGTGGCCCTGCAAGGATTATCCGCTCGACAAGCCGGATTCGGTCGACATTTACATCGACTACCCGTCGGCTTACAAAGTGGCATCCAACGGCGTTATTGTCAGTGATGGCTCGAGCGGCAGTGGCAGGAAGCTCGTACACTACAAGCACAATTATCCGATCGCGACCTATTTGGTGGCCTTCACCTGTGCCAATTTCGTCTACGGTCAGCAAACTTGGAACTACAATTCAATCAGCATGCCGGTCGTCACCTATACTCTCCCGAACGCAGGCGCGGCCAAGAATTCGTTCGATACCTGGATGCTACCGGTACTGACCCATCTGAGCAACAAGTTCGGAACTTACCCCTTCGCTACGGAAAAGGCCGGCAATGCTCACTTTGGCTGGGGTGGCGCCATGGAACACCAGACCTGCACGTTCTATAGTCCGACCTTCTATGACGATTGGGTAATTGCCCACGAGACTAGCCATCAATGGTGGGGTGACATGATTACCTGCAAGACCATGAATCACATTTGGCTCAACGAGGGTTTTGCGTCTTATGCCGAAGCGCTCTTCTTTGAGTCCTACTACGGCTCCCAAACCGCCTACTTCAACTACATGCAAACGCAGAAATTTCTGGGACCGGGAACAGTATATGTGGAAAACCTGCAAACCGATAATATCTTCGACAACAACCTCTCCTACGACAAAGGGTCGTGGATTGTACACATGCTGCGTGGAGTTTTGGGTGACACGACTTTCTTCCGGGTGATTCACGATTACTACAACTCGCAGTACAAGTACAATTCCCTGACAACAGAAGATTTCTCCAATTTCGTCTCCTCGCGCGTCGGCAGTGACATGTACTGGTTCTTCCATGAATGGGTATACGGCGATGGCCATCCCGACTATGAGATCACTTGGCGGTGCGACCGCGATACGAGTGGCACGGGCGGATTCAATCTGTACTACTTTGTTGCACAGACGCAAACGGGTGGTACCTTCTTCAAGATGCCGGTCAAAACCCAGTTCGTAAAGACAGGCGGAACCCTTGACACGACAATCTGGAATGAAGGCAGTATGCAGTTCTCGACATTGCATTTTGCCGATTCGGTGACCAATATCGTCGTCGATCCGCAGCAGTGGATTCTCCGAACCGTAGCGACGGTTCCCTTCGGAATGCACGTCGTCACGACCGTTCCCCCCGCCGGAGAAGTTGGCTCGCCTTACTACTGGAAGCTGGAAGCCATGGGTGGAGTAGCCCCCTATCACTGGACCTACTTAGGCGGCGATCTTCCGTATGGACTGGCGTTCAACGGCGATACTATTGGAACGGTGACAGGTAACCCAACCTGGGCGTCCACGTTCTATTACAATGCCAAAGTAACTGACTCGGATAGTCCCGCCAAGTCGCTGACGGTCAACTTCACCCACGTCATTAACAAGGCAGCTGCGCAACCCATCTGCGGCGATGCGAACGCTGATGGACAAATTAACGTTAGCGATGCAGTCTACCTGATTGCATATATTTTCACTGGCGGGCCGGCGCCGACACCGGCGATACGCGGCGACGCTAACTGCACGGCATCCATTAACATTTCGGACGTGGTGTTTCTAGTGAGTTACATCTTCTCCGGAGGACCGACCCCACACTGCCCTTGACTTGAGACGGGGATATTGAAATGTAGAGGCGCGGATTCGCAATCCGCGCCTCTTTTTGTTGTTTTATCCTGAAGCAAAAGAACCGCAAAAAAAAAGGCGAAGAGTGCGGTTGACTGCCGCTACTCTCCGCCTAAGCTCTTCAGCGAACCCTGGCTATTTCTTCTTAGTCTTCTTTGCCGGCTTCTTGGTTTCTCTCTTAATGTCCTTTTTGCCCTTGGCTGCCATAAGCAAATCCTCTCTTTAGAACAAAGGTTAACAGTTGCTTCTGCGTAACCGCAAGGTCTGACTTCAAAGTTAGAGTGTTAAATACATTCGCCAAACCTTTTTTGCCCAGGGAACCCAAAAATGTGAGTTGTCATTCGATCAAGCAAAGCAGGTCGTGCACACAAAGCAGTTAGTTCGTCTCGACCTTCTATCACGCTTCCCTAGGCAAAGTGCAAACGCCGTCAGAATCTTCTTCTGACCGCATCTGCCTGGATGTATATGTGTAGTTCAGAGGACAAGTCCCCTGCGAACACGCGCAGTGTCCTTGGAACGAGTTGTCAGGATGCTATCTCAGGTCGAAAATCATCCGGCGCTCACGCCCAGTCGACCGAGTGTTTCGCAGAACCGACTCGTTCTTGAGACCCAGCCGGATGACTGAGAAACGTCTTAACCGTTTCTTTCAGCTCCACTAGATCCGGCGTGTTCACCAAGCAAGCATCCGCCAACCAGGTCGAAAAATCATTCCAGAAGTTGAAGTACTCGGAGGTCATGATCACTGAAACCTGCGGTCTCATCTCGCGCAATAATTCCAGCAAATGGTGAGACCGCGGTTTTTCCGCCCCTTCGTTGAGAATCACCAGATCAACAGCGGAACTTTGCTTGAAGAAATTGACGACTCCCTCCTCCGTGGTGACAACGTACGGGAGATACCCCTCTGACTTCAACTCGTTGGCGCAAGCCCTGCCAAACCGAGTGTCATCGCTGTAGACAAGTATAGTGCTCATTCCGCTTCCCTTCGTGCTCCTAATGCTATGATCGCGTCTACGCATACTACCATACGGCTCGTGTAAAGGTTTGGTGCTCGGCACCGAATAGTCACAGACAACTCGGTACTACTGCGGGACGGTGTGGCGCAGAGAAAGCAACAGCGCTCAAAACCGCTTGATGACCCTGCAATGTCCGCACGCTGCCTCTCCCCGCAAAGCGGCTCGTGCGATACTTGCGCTGTCTTAACCCTGTGGAAGTTCTGGGCGCGAAGTCGGTCGCCCAACTGTCTCACCGATTATACGCGACTTCCTCGACGCCCTTTCCCTCTTTTTACAAAAGTTCAACGAAAACGCGCAATAAAAAATTCAATTTGGATCAGTTTTCTCTTCTCTTATGTAAGAGGAATCCGCAGGCCTCCGGCTAATTCTGAAGTGCTGCCATTTCCGCAGAAATTCGGTCGGAAATGGCGGTCGGGGGTGTGCTGGCAACATGGCATTCCATGAGTACGTCTCCTGAATCGACCCTAACAGAAAAGAGACCTGCAGAGTCAGCCAACCTGACATCGGGTGCCGACCCGCATTGGCTCTAATCAATATGGATACACAATGTAGAATGCGGCCGACATCACGAAAAGTAGCCACTGCATGAACTTGACTTCCCTGTATCTCCCAGTGAACAATTTCAGCAGGGGCCAGGTGATGAAACCCGCAGTAATGCCGATGCCCGGATTCAGCGTGAAACTCATCAGCATGATCGTCAAAAATGAAGGCACGAGTTCGGTGTAGTCATCGAAGTTCACTTTTTTCACCGACGCGATCATAAACGCCCCAACGATGACGCACGCGGGTCCATACGCCTCCGGGCCAAATGATGTGAGTAGCGGCGCAAAGAACAGCGCCAACAGAAAGAGTGCGGCAACTACAAGCGCTGTGAAACCTGTGCGTCCACCTTCTTCGATTCCGGTTGCCGATTCGATGTAAGCCCCTGTAGTAGTCGTTCCCAGAAGCGGTGCGGCAGTCGTGGCAATGGCATCAGCCAGCATTGGCTTCTCGATGTCAGGCAGATTGCCGTGCTCATCCAAAAGATTCGCCCGCGATGACAATCCGAGGAGAGTGCCTATCGTATCCACGAGAGCCATAACGAATATCATGATCACAACCGAAATGCCGGCGGCAGAGAAGGCGCCCGCAAAATCGAGTTTCATGAAGATCGGAGAAATATCTGGTGGCATGCTCAGAAGCCGTGATGGCGGCGCTGTGACACCGAAGATGACTGACAAGAGCCCGGTCGCCACAATCCCTATGAGAATGGCTCCCCTAACCCGCAGCGCCAGAAGAACCGCAATGGCGACAATTCCGAAGATGGAGAGCAGTACCCTGGGCTCCGCAATGTGACCGAGCATGAGTGGCGCATCCGGAATTCCCAACCGAATGATGGCAGTATCCTTCAGACCGATGAACGCCAGCAGGATACCGATTCCCACGGCGAAGCTGTGCTTTAGAGAAATCGGGATTGATTCGGCGATGCGCGTACGGAGTTTCGTGACTGTGAGCACGATAAACAATACCCCTGCCAAGAATACTGCGGCCAGTGCCGTTTGCCAGGGAAAACCCATTACCTGAACGACCGTGACCGCCACAAATGCGTTCTCCCCCATGTATGGAGCAATGGCAAAAGGTCGGTTGGCATATAGACCCATGACGACCGTGCCTATTGCCGCCGCCAAAATCGTTGCCGTCATCGAGGCGTCTCGCGGTATGCCAGCCGCCGCAAGAATGGCGGGATTGACTATGATGATGTACGCCATCGTCAGGAAGGTCGTAATGCCGGCTATCGTCTCCTGCCTGTAGCCGGTGCCAAATTTCGCGAATTGGAAAAAACGCTTCACGGGTACATTCCTTATGCTGATGATTATGATAGGAGATTTAGCGGGGGCGGAAAACATATAATTCCAGACTGCCACGAGACTTCAACTGACTGCAGATCTCTCAGCACTAATTCGTATGCCGCGAGCTTGTGAAGGAAGGTACACAAGGCACCAATTTAGAGGTGTCGAATGCCACATCTTGGCGTCGAAACGGCGGACAAGGATATTCAACTCGTAACCTATACAATGTTAATGCATTAGGAGCATATGAGTAGTGTTGTTCTAATCCCATATGTCGAAGCTACTGACAACTATCTGCCATAAGGGCAAAGCGATGCAAGACAATTCTAATGTCTCGCTTTCGTCGTTGATCGCATCACACTAAGACACAATAACTTACGATTAGTGCAGAATCTCCGATGCTCGTTTCGTTTTGGCACGTCACTTGCATGAGTCTTGCGCAGAAGAGACCAACATTCAACGTCGGCCATGAGCCGTCAGAAAGGACAAATTGAAAATGAAGAAAATCGTTCTCCTCGCCATCGCGCTGATGATCGCAATGGGCGCAGTGGCTGCCAACGCGGGTGTCTACACCTTTACCCCGACCCCGAAGGACCTTGGTGACCTTGATCACTCCAAGTATTTCACTTGGGGTATCAACTGGACTCATACCAGCGAGACAATCACTGGCGCCACTCTCAAGATTTTCCAGATCTATGACTGGCAGCATGAAGTTGACTCATTGTACATGCATCTGCTGGACAATCCCGCCCTCGGCACAACCACTTTCACCGATAATCAGGGAGGCTATGACAACTTCTCCGGTCAAGGCAAGTGGATCACCACTTGGTCAGACCCCTACGGCGATCCGTCACACAAGGCGAACTTGACTTACGACCTAGGCGCGCTGGGTCTGCTGGCCGATGTGCAGACTTACGCTGCAGACGGAAGACTCGGATTTGGTTTTGACCCCGATTGCTGCTATTCCAACGATTCGCTGCAGGTTTGCATCACCACATCTTCCACTCCCACGGTTCCGGAACCGGGCATGCTTAGCATGCTGGGGCTTGGTCTAAGCGGCATTGCCCTGTATTTGCGCAGAAAGAAATAGTACCGAGAATTACATATTCTCCGAGAGAAGCCGCAGGGTGTCCGCCCTGCGGCTTTCTGTTTTGGAGGCTGTAGGTCTGGCGTGCTGACGCAACCCCCACATTATTCTTGACAATAGCATTGTGTCTACCAAATTCGGTGTATAACTGTTGGAGGATAGCAAATGCGTAAGATTATGAGCAAACAACTGGCAGCTTTTCTCATGATAACCTTGGTGTTACTGATGTTGGGATCAGTGGCTCTTCAAGCAGAGGATAGCACCAAGGTTATGGCGCCAGCCCCGCCCCAGCCACTGTCGCCGGAGGAGTTCCAGAAGATCAGTCAAAGTACGAACCCACAAGATTGGATGAAGATTCAGGCGATGACCGACGGTCAGGTCAAGGCGATCATGAATTCGAGAGTTCTCGTGCTTCAGCTTGGAGCGATTGTTGAAGAGTGGCGAACGCTGTTTTTGAACGGTTTGACCTACATCACGGACGAGCAGGTCAAGCTGCTCGCCAAGAACGAAGTCAACCTGTCGCTTGATGGACTCAAGTCGCTTACTGATGAGCAGGCCAAGAGCTTTAGCGCATATAAGGGGAAGTTTATGCCCAGCGCCTATCAGAACGATCCCACCTACCAACGGATGTTTGGCATGAGAGCCGGCGGCATACTGAGTCTTAACGGTGTTACAACTCTGTCGGATGAACAGGCGAAGTGGTTCGGCAAGGCGAAGTGCTTTGAACTGGATTTGAATTCTTTGACCTCTATTACCGATCTGCAGGCCAAGGCGTTCGGATATTTTGTAGGCGCGATACTGCAGATCAACGCCATCAAGACCCTGACCGACAAGCAAGCCAAGGCGTTGGCGCAGTTCCAGGGCAAGATAGCCTGTGTGGCGTTAGACAAGGCCTCTAAGGATTTATTTCTGAAGTACGGTGGTTCGTTGCTCGGACAGGATTAGCGGCCACTTTTTTCTCGACTGCTTTTGGGGTACGCAATCGCGTGCCCCTTTTCACTTTCGCATTAAGCCATTTGTTTCAACCGGGATCAGACGCAGTTTTACAGAGTTGCTCTCCTAAGTACGTAAATCACCCAAGGCGCTATTCGCGTTTCATTGACCCAGTGATACGGTTCATCCTTTCTTGCGAGGGGCTTGAGCATGACGAGCGGCGCGAGTCCGGCATCTTGATAGACCGTCCGATAATCTTCGTCCGGCCAGAGAATATCGTCAACGGGTCGTCTGTCGTCGGTGGCGGTATTGATGATTTTCACGATGTCTCCGCACTTGGCGTTTTGATTCTCCGGAAAGTCTTTGGTCGAGAATGACGCCCATTCGTGATAGTATATCTCGGGTGAGCAGACCAGATTCACAAACCGGCACTCTGGTTTAAGCATGCGTCGTATCTCCTTCATGATGCCGACTTTCTTCTCTCGTGTTGGGATGTTGTCGAATGCAAAGGCCGACAGGATCAAATCGAATACTTGATCTCGAAACTGATCGAAGCCGCTTTCACCGAGAAGTCGATAGTCGCCATTCGGATCAAATTGCCGCGCTTTCAGGAGCATCTCAGCAGATATGTCGACGCCAACGGAGTCACATCCGAGTTCTGTCAGAAATCTGGTCGAGCGTCCCGCGCCACAGCCGAAATCCATAGCTTTCTTCCCGCTGACATGTTGCGAGATAATCTCCGGCAAGTCTCGAAAGGCTAGATAGTATGTACCCGGAAACTCAAGCTTGGCGTACGCCTCCGCCCGCCTGGCATCTTCATAAGCATTGGAGAATTCCATAATCAACTCCTTGTCAGATCACCCACGCAAAAGATCGCTGTTGTCGGCAACAAACGCAAAATGATTGTTTCGGTTGCGACAACAAAAAGGGCAGCCATCTCGGCTGCCCCGCTACACGATGTGTGCCATCAAGTCTATTTCAAGCGGCTGATGAAATCCAGGATGTAATCGACACTGGGCCGATCCTCGGTCATCTGTCCAACGTACTTGAACTGCAGCACACCTTTCTTGTCAATGACTAACACTGTTGCACGATTCTGTTCCGAGGAAACTCCATCCCAGAAACTCGAAAAAATCTTCAGCTGATGTGACAGGGTCCTTTTTTCATCCGCCAGCACCGGGATGAGCGTGTGGGGATCATCTTTCTTGACACTGAACCTAATGGGAAATGCCTTCCGCGCCCATGCGGCATAGTCAGCCTGTTGAGATCCCGTCGGTGGCTGCGGTTGCGGATTTTTGACGTTTTCTAGCGTCGTCATCGCCTCTGGAAACTTCTCCAACCAGTCTTTCACTCTGTCAGTGTTGTATGGCAGAACAAACGCCACCTCGAGATTGTACTTGGCCTTCAGATCCGACTCCCTGATGCGCTTCTCCAGTTCCAGATATTGATATGGGCAGTACGTGCACCAGGTAGTTCCTAACCAACCCCGCGGAAACACAAGCAACACATTCTTGCCACGGTACTTTGATAGTGTATACTCTCCTCCGCCATAGATTGGCAGCGTAAAGTCAGGCATGAGGTCACCAGCGATCACTGTCATCGCCTGAGCGGTCGTGAAATCGGTTCTGGGCTTGGCAATGCTGTTGAGGATTCGCCATTGACCACCTGATTTGTATATCTGCAGGAACTCATAACTGACCATGGCATCGGCTCGGACAACAGCAAGTCCATCGGTGATGTCTATGATGCGCGCGCTGAAGTCACGGTATTCCTCGTCCTGTTTTCCTACGTGAGCTAGCGCATTTTCTATTGCCGCCTCCGCACGTTGACGTCTGAGGCTTGTCTTGCCAGTCTGTTGCAGCGGAACGAGACTGATCTTGCTGAATTCGGGGTTAATGGTGAGTTCAAGGCGCTTGGCATCGGTCGCATACAGCCCGGCAAAGTAATCCAGTGCGGTGCGCTCAATCGCTGCCCGCTCATCCTCCGGCTTGAAGTCCTTCATGCGTGGCGGCAGGCTGGTGCCGGGACTGGACAGCCCATTGATGATCTTCCATTGATTGTCCAGTTTGATGAGCTGATGATAGTCCACAAAAGACGCCGAAATCAATTTCGTATTCGCGACGTCGTTGTCGATATCCAATATCTGAACTGTAATGTGTCTGGCCGTGTCATCCAAGGCGCCAACTTTGGCGCGTGTATTCTCAATCAACCCCGAGTAGGTGCTGTAGGTAGGAGCGGTGCGCCCCGTCTGTGGCAGATCGCGCGGTGTGCAGCGATTGATATCCTGAGAAATCGCTCGCTCCATGCGCGCGACATCCCCCGAATAGTACCCCTCGGCAAAATCGAGAACCGCTTGCTTTATGGCGACCGAATCGGCGGCTTGCGTGTTACTTCTTTGAGCCACCGCGGTTGCACACAACAGTGCCAGCATCGCGAATAGTACGATAACTCTTGACATGGAAGACTCTCCTCTCACGTTCGTGAAATGGTGCAATCGGATAGCGCGCACTCCGTTTCCCAATATATCAGGACGTCCAACAAGATGATTTGTTTAATACAATCATATCAGCGAGGTTTTTGGGACAATGTGCAGAGGGGTCGCGGCGAGATGCGATTATGCCGAGCGATCACAATCATCGTGCTGTCAGGAATATCAGTAGAACCTGGCAAACAAGAAACGCACCCAGAGAGAAAAGACTGATTGTCGTTGCTTTCGTGAGGGGCATCTTCTTCAGTTTTGCGACTATCAACATCACGGTTCCCAACACGAGAACTGTGAGAATCAAGGGCACCGAGATAAACATGACGCCAAGCATCGCCCAGTTTTCGGAATATGCTCTCTCGCGCCACGCCCACACAACAGGAACTGCCGAGGCAACCGCCAATAGCCAAAAGAAGACGCTCGCGCGAAGGAGCGCTTTCGGATTTCTCTTCGAAATGCCGGCAACAACGATCGCAAGGGCAATGAGACCGACAATGACAACGAGCGGAAAAAGCATAATTTCCCTTCGGTGGCCTGATATTCATTACATTGATCGGCAAACCACCGCGCACGCTGCACAGGTTCGGGGGGATATCATGGCGGAACGGGAAATGCTTGACAGAGTTCTGCAACTTGAGTAGAATGGTAATCGTACTGATACATGTATAATCGAGATGACAACACTCTAGAAAGGAACAAAGATGAAATGCACTACGCGCCTTGTAGGATTCGTCCTGCTTGCTCTGATTCTGTTCGCTAACGCACTGTGTCTGGCACAGACATCCAAGCTTATTCCCGTGCGCGACTTTTTCAAGAATCCGGAGAAAGCCTATTTTCAGATTTCGCCCGACGGCAAGTATATTTCGTTCACACAACCCTATCAATCCCGAATGAATATCTTCGTGCAGGCCCGTGGGTCCAGCGAGGCTAAACGGGCTACGTCAATAACCGACCGTGATATTGCCGAATACTTCTGGAAAGGCAACGAGCGGCTCATGTATCTCAAGGATTTTGGCGGCGATGAAAACTTCCATCTCTTTGCCGCAACTGTGGATGGTTCAAAAGAGACTGACCTGACACCGTTTGCGGGAGTGAAGGTCCAAGTTATAGATGATCTGAAAGACCATGACACTGACGTGATCATTGGCATGAACAAGCGCAACAAAGAGATTTTCGACGCTTACCGTCTGAACGTTATCACCGGCAAGGTCACTATGGTCGCTGAAAACCCGGGCAATATTACGCGGTGGATGACTGATCATGATGGCAGGATCAGGCTGGCCATGACCTCAGATGGGGTGAACACGAGCATCTTATATCGGGAGACTGAACAGGACACTTTCAAAACCATTCTCACCACCAATTTCAAGGAGGATTTCTCGCCGCTATTTTTCACGTTCGACAATAAGCAGATCTATGTCTCCTCGAATCTTGGCCGTGACAAATCGGTCATCGTCAGGTACGATCTCGCCAACGCTAAAGAAGTTGAAGTGCTATATCAAGACCCGGATTATGACGTCGCCGGACTAAGCTACTCCAGACTTAGAAAAGTTCTCACTACTGTGGAATACACAACCTGGAAATCCGTCAGGAAGTATCTCGACAAAGAGACGGAAACCGTCTACGCCGGGCTCGAAAAGAAGTTTCCCGGATACGACGTGTTCTTGACTTTCAACAACAAGAATGAAGACGTGTTTATCTGCCGAACAATGAATGATCGCACTCTCGGGTCATATTACTTGTATGAAAAAGCCGGCAACAAGCTAACCAAACTGGCCGACAGAAACCCGTGGCTCAACGAGAGTGACTTGGCCGTAATGAAACCGGTCTCATACAAATCCCGTGATGGACTCACTATCAATGGTTACCTTACGCTGCCTTTGGGCAAGGAGCCCAAGAATCTGCCCGTTATCGTCAATCCTCACGGCGGACCATGGGCGCGCGACGTCTGGGGATTCAATCCCGAAGTGCAATTCCTGGCGAATCACGGCTATGCAGTTTTTCAGATGAATTTCCGTGGTTCTACCGGCTACGGCAGGGCATTCTGGGAAGCATCCTTCAAACAGTGGGGCAAGACAATGCAGGACGACATCACGGATGGTGTCAACTGGTTGATCAAGGAAGGAATCGCCGACCCAAAACGGGTCGCGATTTACGGCGCCAGCTATGGCGGATATGCTACCCTGGCGGGAGTCGTCTTCACACCGGATTTGTATAAATGCGCGGTTGACTACGTCGGCGTCGCCAATCTCTTCACCTTCCTCAAAGCAATTCCGCCATATTGGAAGCCGTACCTTGACATGTTCTATGAAATGGTGGGCGACCCGGCGAAAGATAGCACTCTATTTGTTGCCACCTCCCCGGTGTTCCATGCCGATAAAATAAAGGTTCCCCTACTGGTGGCTCAAGGAGCCAAAGATCCCCGCGTGAATGTCATGCAGGCAAATCAGATGGTTGATGAACTCAAGAAGCGCGGCATAGAAGTGGAATACATGGTGAAAGAAAATGAGGGACACGGTTTCGCCAACGAAGAGAATCGCTTTGAATTCTATGAGGCTATGGAGAAATTCCTCGCCAAACATCTGTCGAACTAAGCGAGGAGGAGTTTCCCCTAGGTCAAGAGCAGTGTGCTCCTGACACTCCCGCAGACGGCTGTTTCCGCGGTTGGGGAGGAATTCGAGTGTTGAGATGTTGCGGCAGGTCTTAGCCCCCTTTGCGGGCGTGACCTGCCGTGCTCGCATAATGGATATGTGCGTGAGGCGAGCAGCACGAAGATCGTGGCGCTGTGTGCTTGCACCTGATATTCACAATGTCAAAGAACAGGCGGGCCTAGGCCGGTGGCTCTCGCGGGCGGATGGTTGGCCTTTTTGATCTTGGGTTTCCGATCGTGTTTTGATAGTCGATTCGCGCCGATGTAACAAGCCTGGATTCCCGCCTTGCTGATCCGTCAGGAAGGGTTCCTGACGGCGCGTCGCGAAGAAATCCCACCGCAAGCGGTGGGGCACCCAGGGCACACAGGGTACGGGCGAACGAGGTGTCCCCATAGGGAAAGCACGTACGACAACGACAGGATCAAGTCATCCGTCAAATCGCCAAAGAGCCGGAACGGGTTGCGGGGAAAAGGGGACGCTCCTCCATTAAGTCATCGACATCGCAGACGTCCGCTATGGTAGCGAGGTCGATCGGGCTCGCGGTTGTCACGATACGCTCTATTACTGGGTTCCGGTTGACGGTGTTAACTGTTCTTGCGAAGCGTTCGTCGTGACAGGTTTGACCCAAATCGAAGACGATCGCCACGGAAAACATACGAGACCCATCAAAAGTAGATGGGGCACCTGTCTTTGATGTGGCGTTGTTTGCGGCGCACCCTTCGACAGGCTCAGGGCGAACGGTGCGCACAAGAAGTCCCACCGCAAGCG
>CAIVAP010000065.1 GCA_903903945.1 uncultured bacterium
ATATCAAACCGGCAAATGTGTTGATCGACTCGCATGGCAGAGCACAGATTCTCGATTTTGGGCTGGCATCTGTTGCAGGGACTGATCAGCTGACTAAGACCGGTTCAACGCTCGGTACGATTGGTTACATGTCGCCCGAACAAGTTCGTGGAGAACAAGTTGATCATCGCTCTGACATTTTCTCCCTCGGCGTTGTTCTCTATGAACTGATCGCTGGACGGCAACCGTTCAAAGGCGACAACGATACGGCGACATCACGTAACATCACTGACCAAGAACCTGAGCCCTTAGCAAGGTATAAATCGGGGATCAACGCCGAATTTCAGAGAGTGATTAACAAGGCCCTGGCGAAAGACAAGAGCACACGCTACCAGCACGCCGATGAGATACTGGCTGATCTTCGGGCGATTCAGTTGGAGGTGCCTCACCAATCTCCACCAGGCCGTCAAAACAGGAGACTCCCTCTTCTCATCGGAGGCGGTGTTCTTCTGCTCGCGATATTGCTCTCGGGGTACTTCTACACGCGGCCCGAACACACGCCTCCGGCTACAAAGTCGATTGCGGTTCTCCCCTTTGTTGACATGAGCCCGTTGAAGGATCAAGAGTACTTCTGCGACGGTATGACGGAAGAACTCATCAACCGGCTAAGCAACATTGGACAACTGAGAGTGCCCGCCAGAACCTCGGCGTTTTCGTTCAAAGGCAAGCTGGATAACATCAAGGTCATTGGTGAAAAGCTTGGGGTGGAAACAGTGCTTGAGGGGAGTGTGCGCAAAGCAGGTAACCAGCTTCGCATCACTACCCAACTTATCAATGTCGCTGATGGTTACCACATCTGGTCTGAGACCTTTGACCGTGAACTGAAAGACGTCTTTGCAATCCAGGACGAGATCGCGACGGCGATAGCAGACAGGTTGAAGCTCACTCCATTGGGTGAAGAAAAGGCCAAGCTCGTCAAGCGGCCTACCGCAAACGTTGAAGCCTACAATTTGTATCTGCTTGGACAGTACTTCTTTAACAAATTCGATAAGGGAAGTTATGACAAAAGCCTCGCATACTTTGAGCAAGCAGTAGCAAAAGACCCAAGCTTTGCCCTTGCCTATGTGGGTCAAGCATTGTGCCATATTAATCGTTATATAGATGGTATCCAGGATTACAGAGAGAGCTTTCCAAAGGCCAAAGAGGCTGTAACGAAAGCACTTGAGATCGATGACAATCTCGGAGATGCTCACGCCGTGCTCGGCAGATTTAAGCTCTTCTTTGAGTGGGACATGGCAGGCGCTGAGAGGGAGTTAAAGCGTGCCCTTAAGCTCAGCCCTGACAACAGTGAATGCCATAACTCCTATGCGATGTGCTTGACCGTTGCCGGTAAGTGTGATGAAGCCATAGCAGTCTTTAAGCGCGCTGTGGACTTGGATCCCGCATCACCGGCGGCCATTTTCATGCTCGGCTCGTGGGGGTATTATTGTGCCGGCCGTTGGGACGAGGGAATTGCCGAGAACAAGAAGGCACTTAGTCTGGATCCTGGCTTTGAAAATTCACTGGGTGCCATGCCACAGCTATATGCTCTCGATGGTATGCACTCCGAAGCTGTTTCTTCAGCCGATAGCTTGATGGCCGCACATCTTACTCTGGAGAATAGTCCTTATGCGCTCTTAACTCTCGCTTGGGTGTACGCAGTATCAGGAAGAGAGGAAAGCGCTCGGGACATTCTTCGACAGGCAATGGACTATAGGACAAGCAAATACCTTGATGCCTACCTGATGGCATTAGTATATGCAGGGCTGGGAGATAGAGACAAAGCCTTCGAGTGGCTCACCAAGGGGTATGAGGAACGCGCCTCCCAGATGATATTTATCAAAATGGATCCTGCACTCGTCGATCTGCGCGCTGACCCAAGGTTCAGTGATCTACTCAGAAAAATGAAGCTTGAGCGGTGACAATGAGAACTAGATATGCTCAAACCTGACGACGACAAAACCCAAGCGGTGACAGTTCTTACCAAGGGCACAGTCATCAATCGCTACCGGATCGTCGAAAAGATCGGTGCGGGTGGGATGGGGGAGGTGTATCTTGCGGAGGATACCGAACTTAATCGGATGGTCGCCCTCAAGTTTCTTTCCTCTCATCTCTGTCAAGACGCTGACTGCCGGGCACGCTTTAAGCGCGAAGCACAGGCCGCTGCCAAGCTAAATCATCCCAACATAGTCACCATTTACGAAGTCAGCGAATTCAACGGACGGCCGTATTTTGCGATGGAGCATGTCGTAGGGCGATCGCTGCGCGAGTTGATCAAGACGAAAGAGCTGCCAATTGAATGGGTGATCGAGCTCGCCGTTCAAATCTGCGAAGGGCTGCACAAGGCGCATCAAGCAGGCATCGTTCATCGCGATGTCAAACCCGCGAACATCCTGATCGATGCCGATGGCCGGGCGAAGATCCTCGACTTCGGTCTGGCAAGTGTTGCTGGTTCCGATCACTTGACCAAAACTGGCTCGACACTCGGAACGATTGGCTACATGTCGCCGGAGCAGGCCAAGGGCGAAGAAGTCGATCAGCGGTCTGACATCTTTTCGCTGGGTGTAGTGCTCTATGAGATGATCACAAGCAAGTCGCCATTTAAGACAGACAACGACGCGGCAACACTGCGCAACATCATCGATCAGGAACCAGATCCGCTGGCGCGGTACAAGTCGGGAGTCAATGCCGAATTTCAAAGAGTGATTAGCAAGGCCCTGGCGAAAGACAAGAGCATACGTTACCAGCACGCCGACGAATTGGCGGCGGATCTAAAACAACTGCTATCCCCAAGCGGCCCACTCCCAGTCATACGCTCGCGCAGAATGCGGATAGTGGTGCCACTGCTTATCGTGATTGTCTTGTCAACAATCGCGCTGGTTTTCAAACCGTGGGAGTTGGTGAACAAATCCTCTAACGTAGCGAACGTTGAGAACAAACGAGTTGTGATTGTCCCGTTCCGGAATCAGACCGGCGATCCGTCACTTGATCCGTTGGGAAAGATGGTAGCCGATTGGACAACGCAGAGTCTATTACAAACAGGGCTGGCGGAAGTTGTTCTTCCGGAGATGTTGTCTGATCTCGATGCGAGCAAGGGTGGTCGTTCAGTGGTGGATGCCACCGGTGCAACCCTGCTTGTCACCGGATCCTATTATAAAGTTGGCGATTCTATTCAGTTTCAGACGCAAGTGTTGAATGGTGATGGAAAGCTGCTTTATGCCATCGAACCGATTTATGTCTCTACCGGAAGCGTGATGGACGGGGTAGAGGCAGTGCGTCAACAGACGCTCGGTGCCTTGGCTTCGGAATTAGACTACAAGATGCAAGAAATGTGGTCGTTGGGATCGCGCATTCCCAAATACGAAGCCTACCAAGAGTATATTCGAGGGGCCGATCTATTCCTTTCCAAACACGACTGGGGCGCATGTTTAGAGCCTTTCAGCCGTGCCTACAACCTTGACACTTTATTCATGCTGCCGCTTATTTACAAGTGTTATGCTTATTCGCTCCTTTCGCAGTACGATCAGGCGGATTCTCTGGTCCGTTTTCTGAGTCAACGCCGAGCTTCCTTAGGGCGCATTGAGCTCTTTGTTCTTGACGAACTGAATGGACGGTTGTCGGGTAATCTGGCTCAAGGTCTTTCAGCCATGCGACAGGCCGGGAAATTGGCGCCCCAGTCCTGGTATGCTTTTGAATGGGGTTACTGGGCTCTCGCGAATAATCGCCCCAGAGAATGCCTTGAAGCATCAAAAGGACTTGACGCGCGGAATCAGTGGGACGTCTACTGGGTAAATCTCGCCGAGTCACATCACCTTTTGGGCGAACATGAACAGGAGTTAGAACCAGCGAGAGAGGGTCGTCGCCGTTTTCCAACCTCAGGTATGCCCTATTATAGTGAACTTTGGGCGCTGGCTGCGATGGGACGAATGGACGAGCTGCGAGAACTTATCGAAGAGATAACTACCCTCAGGGAAGTCAATACGCCAGCCGGTGTTAGACGCAGTGCAGCAGAAGAATTGCGGGCGCACGGCCACGAAAACCAAGCGATGACGCTATTGGGTGAGGCGATCCGCTGGTATGAGAGCCAATCGCCAGAGAAACTGGATTCGTTCCGGGGATCATACGCAGTGGCGCTGTACTATGCACGTCGATGGGACAAGGCAAAAATTGTTTACGAAGAGCTTGCGAAGAAGTCTCCCAAGGACTCGGCGGCCGGCTGGGGTTATGAGACGTACCTTGGCTACATAGCTGCACGTCAAGGTGACAGAACAAGAGCGATGGAAGTCTCGGAGTGGCTGAAGAACTTAAAGCTGCCATACTTGTTTGGCGCCAACACATACCAACGCGCCTGTATCGCTGCAATTCTCGGAGACAAGGAGCAAGCTGTTGCTTTGCTTAAGGAGAGTTTCCTGCAAGGAAGCGAATTTAGCATCGGAATACATAGGGATTTTGACCTCGAGTCGTTGTGGGACTACCCGCCGTTTATTGAATTCCTAAGGCCGAAGGGTTGATGACTATGGAGAGTAGCGACAGATAAATGCAACCTGACGACGACAAGACACGAGAAGTGACGGTGCTTTCTGAGGGCACGGTTATCGGGCACTACCGGATCGTCGAGAAGATCGGGTCTGGTGGGATGGGGGAAGTGTATCTGGCCGAGGACACCGAACTCAATCGCAAGGTTGCCCTTAAGTTCCTTTCCTCTCATCTCTGTCAGGACGCCGACTGCCGAGCGCGGTTCAAACGCGAGGCGCAAGCAGCGGCGAAACTAAATCATCCCAACATAGTCACGATACACGAAGTCAGCGAATTTAATGGCCGCCCCTTCTTTGCGATGGAGCATGTCGAGGGGCAGCCTCTCAGCGAGTTGATCAAACAAGGTGATTGCTCGCTCGACAAAGTGATCAATCTGTCGCTGCAGATCTGCGAAGGACTGCAGGAAGCGCACAAGGCAGGCATTACCCATCGCGACATCAAGCCCGTCAATATCCTTGTCAGCCAATCGGAGCGAGCCAAGCTAGTCGACTTTGGATTGGCTTCGGTAGCCGGCGCCGACAAGCTGACGAAAGAAGGTTCGACTCTCGGCACTATCGGCTACATGTCACCTGAACAGGTGCAGGGGAAGCTGACGGATCATCGCTCCGACCTCTTCTCGTTTGGTGTCGTGCTGTATGAATTGATCAGCTGCAAATCGCCATTCAAGGGTGAGACTCCGGCTGCAACCATGAACGCGATAGCGCGGCAGATTCCCGAGCCGCTGGCACGATACAAGACAGGAGTACCCGATGAGTTGCAGCGGATCGTGTCCAAGCTGCTACAGAAAGACCCGACTCTGAGATATCAGACGGCTGCTGATGTCATCAGCGACCTGATGGGCTTGAAAGTAACGAGTCAATCGCTGACGCACATTCCGACCAAAAAGAAACGAACACGACGAATTGCGGTAGGCAGTATAGCTCTCGTGCTTCTCGCAGTAGGCGCTTACGGCATCTTCAGAACCAACTTGTTCAAAAGCGGAAAGACAACAGTTCAGCGAAAGATGCTGGCGGTGCTGCCGTTCGAAAATCTCAGCCCCGACCCCGATCAGGAATACTTCAGTGACGGCCTGACTGAAGAGTTGACCAGCAAGCTCTCGTTAGTTCAGTCGCTATGTGTGATCTCCCGCAGCTCTTCGATGACCTTCAAGGGCAGCAACAAAACGATCCCAGAGATCGCGAAAGCTCTGGGAGTGCAGTATGTCGTCGAGGGGAGCGTGCGCAAGGCCGGTAAGGAGTTGCGGATAACGGCCCAACTGATTGATGCTGCCAATGATGCCCACCTCTGGGCGAACACTTACACTGGTACGCTGGACGATGTGTTTGATATGCAAGATAGTGTATCTCGCGCCATAGTCGACGGCATCAGGATCCAACTGACGCCAGATGAGACCCGCCGCCTGGGAAAGCGATCGTTCAACAATACTGCTGCGTTTGAATACTATCTTAGAGGCAGAGATGAAATCGGGATAGGCACGGAAGCTGCCATAAACCGGGGAATGCAATACCTTCAGCAAGGTTTCGATATAGTCGGAGATAATGCGCTCATCTATTGCGGAATGGCATGGGGGTATTGGATGATGGTCAATAATGGTTTTGCGCAGGAGGAGGGTATTTCGAAGGCCGAAGATTATGCGCGGAAGTCGCTAAACCTTGACCCTGAACTAGCTGAAGCGCATGCTATACTCGGATGGATCAACAGCGCCTTCCTCGGGAATCTGCGAAATGCGGTAGAGCACTTCAAGGAAGCTTTAGCGATCGACCCCAACAGTACAAATGCTCTTACTGGTCTATCGATACTGTATTCGGAGTTTACAGGAAAAGTGAATGCCTCCCTGCCGCTCATAGAAAGGCGCCATATAATTCTGCCGTTAGATTCTCTTAATTGGCTTCTCGATCAGGGATGGGTAAGGCTATTCGTAGGAGAGTTTCGTCAGGCGCTTGGGCCATTGCGCGAAGCTTACGAGAGGGGCCCTAAGGATCCTGCTTCAGGGTTTTTCTACGCCATGACTGCGGCCTACTGCGACAGCTTTGATGAGGCGAATTCCGTTATCGATGAATTAGTGAAGGCAAATCCAGCAAGTTCACTTGTCAATCTTCTACAGGCGTTGCAGCTTGCTTTTCAGAAGGACAAAGCAGGTGCACTTAGGGAACTGACTCCGGATGTACAGCGAACGTGCAGGAGGGATGGGGGGTGGTCTTACCATGTAGGTGCACTATTGGCTTTGGCAGGAGCAAAGGACGAGGCATTAGATTGGTTGGAAAACGCGGTCAACCGAGGTTTTATCAATTATCCCTTCATGGAGAAGGATACATTCCTTAACAGTATCCGTGGTGAAGAGAAATTCAAGAAGCTCATGGAACAAGTGAAGTACGAATGGGAGCACTTTGAAGTGTGAGCCAACCTGACGACGACAAGACACAAGCAGTGACAGTGCTCGCCAAGGGCACGGTCATGTGGAATGAAAGCACTGTTCTCACCGTCGATTAGCATCTCTGCATCGTCATCCAGAGATGATCGACCTCGTCAGTGGAAGCGAATGGGTCAACTCAGGCAACACGCTTTTCTAACGGTTTTCTAACCGCCAACTTCATCCAACTTGCAGGAACTCAATCGAACTGCAACAAACTTGTAGTACCCAACCATCAATAACACAACGAATTATGCCGAAAACATTGGGCCAGAGCAACTTGATCAGAAAAACACCTATCGAATCCCTCACTCTCCGCCTCATAACTAGTTGTATCAAAAACACTTACAAGCACTTCGACGGCTTACGGAGAATGAATCTCTCACCTCAGAGCGACATCAAGCCTTCGACTTACAAAGTGGACCGGAGTATTATCCCACGTCCTCTTCTATTATATACTTGAAATGAAAAGACTGACGGAGTGTGCTAATGGCCATACTTGGTCATACTATGAATGGCTAGGATGCCTGATCGCTAGCCGGATAAACTTATCTACGCCAAGCGGCGCTGGCAGCCTGTGTCTTCGTCTCCACACAAGATCATCCATACTGGACTGACAGCACCAAACCCGTGACCGTCGGGGAGAGGACTTCAAGGTCATAGGTGATATCAATAGACCTTAGAACGAAGGAAACAAATTAAAGAACAAACACTGAAACTGAGGAAAGGCATTACCGAAAAGTGATTACTACTGCTCGAACCGTCTCTTGGCTTTCAGCACTGTGAGTCCAGATGGGTTTGACGACGCACACACCAACACCTGCCCGAGGACTACAATTCCTTTTCCGCGCATCTAATCATCCTTTGCAGTCAGGGTAGAAGTTCGCGGGCCGAGTTAGAACACAATGACCTTATCAGCCCAGATGGTCCAGTCGGTGAGTTCATCCATGGAACTCTTGCGGACGCCTTCAATGAGTTCAGTTTCCATGAGGCCTCGGGCATCCATACATGATTTGCAAGCACCGATCGGAACTTTACTTTGCGCAAGGCTCTTGATCATGCGCTCAATATTGTAGTACCCAGATGGTGTCTTCTGCGCCGCTTTGGCACAGCCAACCGAATCGGCCATGAGAAACAGGCACAGTTCCGTGTCTTCTTGTTTGCAGAGCGACATGGCGAGTCGTAGTCCGTTGTATGATCTTTCCGTTCCATAAGGAGGGTCGTTTAGAATCAGCAGGTATTTCATTTGCCAACCTCGCGAGTTTCAATTCGTTTATTGTCTGGTCCGAAAATGAAGCATCCTTCATACAATGGGATTATCATGGTGTCCGACATGCTGGTTGTTTTTCTCACAGGTAATCTCCTTTTGCTAATATGGCCCAATCTCCAATAAGAATCGATAATTTTCCGCTTGACAGATTATGAGCATATGCTTATAATATACGCCGGAGAGAAAATATGGCAAGACCCAAATGCGCCCGACTAGTAAACGAATTTCCAAACACGACCTTTTTCAAACCCCGGGGAATTCCCCTCGTGGAACTGGAGGAGATCACGCTGGCATTTGATGAGTATGAGGCATTACGGCTTGCTGATCTTGAAGGTCTTTATCAGGAAGATGCGGCCTCGAAAATGAATATTTCTCGCCCGACATTTGGCCGCATCATCGGATCCGCCCACAAGAAGGTGGCAGATGCTCTGATCAACGGCAAAGCAATAAAAATCGAAGGAGGTGTCGTTACAATGGCACAGAAGCGAACATTTGAATGCTCTGATTGTGAGCATTCTTGGGAGGTTCCGTTCGGCACTGGGAGACCGGCATCTTGTCCGAAGTGCGAAAGCAACAACCTACATCGAGTCGAAAGCGAGCGCGGGCTTGGTAGAAGTGGCAGAGGCATAGGTTGCCGCAGACGCCGTGGCAATACAACAGCATTAGCAAAGGAGACAAAATGAGAATAGCAGTAGCATCGGATGACGGGGTTTCAATCGCCGGACACTTTGGAAGATGTGCGGGATTCATTATCTTCGACATTGATAACGGAATCCCTCGGAAGCTGGATTATCTGGCAAATACATTCGGGCACCATAATCACGGGGAATGTGATCACCAGCACGAGGGAGGGCAGCATCATGGACACGATGCCTTTGCGGATGCCCTCCAGGATTGTCAAGCTGTCCTCTGCGGTGGCATGGGGAGAAGAGCTGTGATGGATCTGGAAGCTAGAGGGATCAAGGCGGTTATCACTTCGCAGGAAATAGATGCAGAGGGCGCTGTGAAGCTATTTGCCCAAGGCCAGCTGCCGGTGACAAATGATTCCGCCTGCTCTCATTGAGAGATGCCAGATATCCAGCAGAGCTGAGGCACAATTCGTGCGGCGTCCGTTCCATGAAAATCGCGAGGCCGCGGGAATTGGCGACGGACTTGTGCGCTATGCCGTTGGGATCGAAGATTTGGAAGATTTGATTGCTGATCTGAAACAGGCTTTGGAAGCAGTTTGATTTCAGCGAGATGATCTATTCTGTCATCTTATTGTTGGTGCCTGCCCTCGATTGGGGTGTGGACACCAACCCATGGTGCGCGAAATGGTTGACTTCCAAGCCGAATAGGTGCTCTCTGATGTTTGCGATCAGCGGCACCATCCCATTGTCGCCAAATTGATTGAGGAATCAAAATGCCAAACGAGAAGCGGTTCGACAACACACTGGATGCAGTCGGCAATACCCCCTTGGTGAGGTTGACTCGGGTCACAGCGGGCCTCACGTGCGAGGTTTCTGCCAAGCTAGAGTTTCTGAATCCCACGGGTAGCATCAAGGACCGCGTCGCCAAATACATGATCATGCAAGCTGAGAAGGATGGACGGATTCAGCCGGGCGACACCATAATTGAGAATTCCTCCGGAAATATGGCAATGAGTTTAGCACTCATCGCTATCCAGCGAGGATATCACCTTAAGGTAGTAGTACGTGATTCTATCAGCAAAGAGAAGCTGAGTCAACTTCTAGCTCTGGGAGTAGAAGTCATCAAAGCTGACACTTCCCTTCACCCACAGTCACCCGACTCCTACAATAATATCACGCCACGACTCGCGAGAGAAATGAAGCATTGCTATTTCCCGGATCAGCATAATAACCGAGAGAATAACGAAGCCCACTACCTGTCCACCGGTCCCGAAATCTGGGAGCAGATGGATGGCCGGATTGATTATCTGGTCGCAGGGATCGGCACCGGCGGGACCATTGGAGGAATTGGCCGCTACTTGAAAGAGAAAGACCCTCACATCCAGGTAATTGCCGTGGACGTAGTAGGTTCCGTTTATACAGAATACTTCCATTCAAAAAAACTGGTTCAGCCATCCCCCTACCTCTTGGAAGGTCTGGGTGATGAATTTATCGTCGGCTGCGCCGATTTCTCGGTTATTGACAACATGGTTCAGGCCTCCGATCGTGATGCCTTTCGACATGCGCGCCAATTGGCCCGACAGGAGGGAATTCTGGCTGGGGGATCAAGTGGCGCCGCCATCTGGGCAGTACTGAATCTCGCTCGCACTCTGCCCGGTCCTGCCCGCATCGTTACCATCTTTCCAGACGGAGCGTCTCGTTATCTCAGCACCATCTTCAATGACGAATGGCTGCGGGAAAAGGGCCTGTTGTAACGGAATAGCAATGTTTCCCCCTTGAAGTAAGCTACCGCCCGCAAACTCGTTTCTGATCAGCTACCTTGGTCAGAGGGGGCATCGATATTGCGCAATGTTGCAGCTTCTTCGTCAGTATATCCCAACGCCTTCCAATCGAGCACTCCATTCGGTCCATGACAATTGTTGCAGGAAAGCGCGCCCTTCTTGCGGATTGCATGGCTGATTTCCAGAGAAGCATCTTGGGGAATCCAGCGTGGCTCGACCTTCTTGAGACTGTGCGCATCAGAGTAGGCAAACATCTTCCAGCCATCGACGTTCATGAAGTCCATAAATCTGTCCATCAGGTAGAACTTGAACATCCAGCCGTACATCATTGGCATCATGCTCTTCTCCAGCTCTTTTTGTGCCGCCAGATCTGCGTTTCCGGTTCGGTAGTAAGTCGGGAGGTTGTATGGTAAGTACATGCCGCCGAAGGGACCCATGTTCTGAAGGTCAATGTGCTGTTTGCCGTTGAAAAGCTTCATGGCATAGAGCTTCGATGGTCGA
>CAIVAP010000066.1 GCA_903903945.1 uncultured bacterium
AAATGCCAAGTCGTTGGCCGTTAGCGAATTTGGAGTAACAAAATTGTAACATAATGGTAATCCCAAAAGGCAATTATGTTACCTTTTTCGGCCAATTATGTTACTGCTTTTCGGAGGTTATGATACCGGATTCCGGCTATTTGTAGAGGGGCAGTTGGTACTCGAAGGACTGGGAAACTCCGAGAATGGAATGCAATCCAGACTTGGTGTCACCCCCCTTTGTCCAGATCCCAGCTGAGATGCCGGACTTAAATAGGGAGTTCTGGTCGGTAAGCCAGATGAAGTTGGTTGTGGGAACGGATCTGACCAGTCTGCAGAGTTGGAGGGAGCGAGCCTCGGTATTTGCAACGAACAACGTCCGGAATCCCCTAAAAGGTGCCGGAAGGTTCTCTTCAAACTGTTTGTAGGATCCGGCTCGGAACACCTGTTGATAACTGAGAATCTTCTTCCGGATGTCTGTGGTCTTGGTGTCGGAACTTGACAAAGTCTCGGTGCCCATGTCGACTTCGAGAAAAAAGAGCAACGACTTGCCCTGCCTCGTGTCAGTTATCGAAAAGATACCGTCGGGGATGATGCTGGTCGCGATCCGGCTGTCGGGCAAGCTGATTTCGTAGCGACCACGATCAATCGAGGGAGAAAGGAAATCGACTTTCAGATACGAACGCTGCCTGACCAGCTGAGCCAGGTGAATCCAAACCCAATTGACGAGCAGCTGATGGCCGAGACTTCTGAAATCGAGATCCGTGATCTGATCGCCGGTTGTGCCGGCATCAATTTCCCCGGAATCTTTCAAAACCTTCAAGCCCAAGGAAGTAAGGCAAACAATGGATTCCGGTCTGCCAGTAGAACTGTCGCTTGGCCGCTCGGCCATCTTAAGGAGCCCGACCGCTTTAAGCTCGCGAACTTTCTTGCGTGCCATCTGCTGGCTGGGAAAAATCAGCAGGGTCAATTGGGATGTCGTCAGAATGCGATACTCCGCAACGGTCTTGAGGATCTCAATGTCTCTCGGTGTTAGGTCTGCTCTCACAACCTAAATAGCGGATGAACTAAACCGGCGGTTTCGGCAGTTCAACCCCAAGGGACTGACCGCTTACCAAATGACCGTCGGGGAGGGGACTTCAAGGTCACGGGGGATATCAACAGACCCTGAAACGGGGGAAACAAATCAAAGAACGGTCATTGAAACTAGGGAGGAGGCTTTACTGAAAAGTGATTGCTACCGCTCGAACCGTCTCTTGGCTTTCAACACCGCGAGTCCAGACGGGTTTGACGGCGCACACACCAGCATCACCTCTAGGACTACAATTCTCACTACGCTCATCTAATGGTCCTTTGCAGTCAGGATAGAAGTGCATGAGCCGAGCTAAAACACAATGACCTTATCAGCCCAGATGGTCCAGTCGGTGAGTTCATCCAAGGAACTCTTGCGGACGCCTTCAATGAGTTCAGCTTCCACGATGCCTCGGGCATTCATACACGATTCGCACACTCCGACCAGAGATTTGCTTTGTGCAAGGCTCTTGATCATTCGCTCAAGATTGTAATAACCGGATGGTGTTTTCTGCACCGCTTTGGCACAGCCAACCGAATCGGCCATGAGAAACAGGCACAGTTCCACGTCTTCTTGTTTGCAGAGTGACAGGGCTAGTCGTAGTCCGTTGTATGATCTTTCCGTTCCATAAGGAGGGTCGTTTAGAATCAGCAGGTATTTCATTTGTCAACCTCGCGAGTTTCAATTCGTTTATTGTCTGGTCCGAAAATGTACCATCTCTCCGCCGTACTGGCAACCGCTTATCTCCATCATCATGCCATTGAGGACGCGCGCGTCGCCGTATATGTAAAGCATGCAGTCCGAGTTGGGCATAAGCAAAGAATCCGCATTAAACGTGCAACAGTCAAGCATATCATTCCCGTCAAAGTCACTCTGATCGTACATCGTCAAACCAACTCACACGGAGGTGCTGAAAGTCAAGGCACATACGAGATTTCAATACCCTATGCCCAATTTGGAATGAGGACATACAATTGCACAGCTCTCCGCGCCTCACAAAATTCATCACTACTAAGCATGAAGCCGTCGACATTTGCCGGATGCATGCCCTCAGACTAAAACAATTTACTTGCGAAAGGGCGATTCAAAAAGTCGCCCTTTGTTTCATGATCCTCCTTCTCGCTTACGAAGCCTGCCTTCTGAAGCGAGCTATCAGCGCCATGATCAGTAAGATGCCAATCAGTGAAGCGATAATCGACGGACCGGTCGGCTTGTCCAGTCCCACGGAGATCATGAGCCCGATCAACGAAGCCGGCAGCGCCAATCCCCAGCCGAGCGCCAAGCGCCAGCCCCTCGATTGCGTAACGAGAAGTGCGCTGACGGGAGGGATTACCAATAATGCAAACACCAGCAAAACGCCGGCGATATGCACGGACGATGTGACCACCATGCCAAAGCTGGCATAGAACAGGAAGTCCCACCAGATCACGCGGTAACCTTCGGCGACGGCACGAGCGCGATTTTCCGAGATCAAGAAGAACTGCTTGCGGAAGACGAAATGGAACGCGCCAACTGCGGAATAGAGCAGGGCGACGATAATTAATTCACTCGGTGTGCAAGTCAGCAGCGATCCGGCCAGCATGTGCTCCAGTTCATGCATTCCCTCCGGCAGTCCTGATAGGAAGATTACCGCCAACGCCGAGAATCCGGCATAGATGATTCCGATGAACGCCTCCTGAGGTACACGATTGTCTCGCGTGCGTGAAAGCGCAATGATCAGCGCCCCTAACCAGGTGAATGACAAAGACACGAAGTATTCGCCAATCGAATGCGGTTCGAGACCAATCAGAAGCGCGATGACCGAACCAAAGGCAGCGGCCTGCGCCAGGGAAAGATCGACGAAGATCACACCGCGGCTGACTACGTGAAAACCGAGATAGGCGTGAATGCCAGCCAGGATTAGTCCCGCGGCGGCGGCCAGCAACACAAATGGTTGTAATAGTAGGTCTACCATGTAACACCTAGTCCCCTGCCAGAGTCTTGAGGATAGTGTCGAAAAGCGAAAGGTAGTCGTTGGCACCCGGCGCGCCACCGACCGATGGCGGCAGTACCACCACTTGTGCGCCGGTCTCGCGGGCAATGGTCTTGGGGGCACGGTCGGAGAAATAGGGCTCTATACAAATCATCTTGATCTGGCGTTTCTTGACCAGCTCAATAATCTCCGCCGTGTGCGACGGTGTCGGCTCAATGCCTGGTCGCGGCTCAACGAAGCCATCGACCTTGATGCCAAAGGCATTGGCGAAATAGGGCCAACTATCGTGATAGGTGACGATCTCGGTTCCTTGCAGCTTGGCGGCCAGCCCTTTCCATTCCGTCAGCTTCTCACTGAGCTTCGTGGCAAAGGCGTCACGATTTTTGCGGTAGGTCTCTGCATTGGCGGGATCGACAGTGATCAGACCATCGAGAATGTTGTCGGCGATAATCAATCCGTTGTTCGGGTCGAGCCAATAATGCGGATTCCCCAGTGGGTGTACATCTCCCATTGACGCATCAACCTTCTGTGTTGGCTTGCCGAGCACCGGCACATTTTGCGAGCAATCGACAACAACCAATTTTCCGTTGCGCGAACCGTCGATAATCGGCGCCGCCCAGCTGTCCAGATCAAGTCCGATCTTGCAGTAGAGATTGGCCTTGCTGACCTTGAACATGTAGCTGGGCAAAGTCTCGACAGAATGAGGATTGGATGCCCCCTTGTTTAACGACTCCACCGTAACGAGGTCACCGCCAATCATCTCAGCAATCGACCTGAGATCAGTTGTGGAAGTCACAATCGCTACTTTGGCGAGAGCCACCGTGGAGAGCAGAAGAACAAAAGCTATCGAAACGAGGTACTTAGACATGCCGTCCTCCTAAAATTCGTGTGGTTTATGCGGACCCATAGTGAATATCACCTGCAGTCCCAGCAGAAACTGCGATTTCTTGCTGGTCATTTCCGGATTGGCCAGAAGTTGGGGATCGTCAATGTTGAATTTCATGTACCGACCATAGAGGCGAATCAGTGTGGTTTCTTCCACTAACCCGAAGCCGACAAATCCGGTGAGTGATAGTGTGGAGTTCTGGTTGTCGAACCTTCCCAGAGGTGTGTTGTTGTCTTCTTCCGGACCAGTCTCATAAAGGTCATCCGCTTGATAGTCGAAAACGCCCGGTGCGTAGTCGATCAACATGCCAGCGTTGAATCTCTTGTGAAAGCCATAGTCTACGAAGGCGAAGCCGCCTCCGTTGCTTACGCTAGTCACGGCGCTGTCCCGCAGCAATTGGCGATGGTTGAGGAGCCATTCTCCCTGCAGCACCAGTGAAGTATAATCACTGGGGTGATATTTGTACTTAACGTCAACCACGGCCATGGTGGCTTTGAGATTATGTCCGTCAGCGCCTGCCGCATCTTTGCCGAGATAGGTTCCATACAGACCGCTGATGCCGGCATCCATATTGCCGTGCTCGCCGACAGGCAGGAAGACGCTCCAGCGTCCCACACCCATCGGTTTCTCCGTTCCCCGTTCTTCATCCTCCCAAGCCAGCGATCTGCCGCTGAGAACGTTTAGCGAGAGTTTGGAGTAAACGCCAATTGGCAACAAAGTGCTCACGCCGATGCCAACATCCTTCAGTCCATCGGCGCCCAGCAGCATTCGGTGCGAAATCGGTCGGTCGACAAACGACCAGCCGTGAGGATGCCCCTGGTTCAGTTTGCCGAAATCGACCAGATATTGGCCTACTTTGATATTCAGGTTGACCGGAAGCCCCCGCAAAATAGTCGCGCTCGCTTCCTCGATTTCGAAGTTGTCGCCGCCGCTCGACACAAAGACATCGGCTTTGGCGTAAGGGTTAAGGTATCCCTGAATCGCAATCTCCAGTTCCTGCATTTTCAAATTGAGATTATTCTTTTTGGGCGAACCCTCGATGTTGTGGGTGAAAGCCCGAAAATCACCGATGGCGCTTAGGTCGGCCGGTGCTAATGCGAGGGTAACCTGCGGCATGAAAAAGACTAATGACAATAGACAAATCGTGGCAAGATGTTTCAACATCCTTCCTCTCCAATTCCAATTTTGTGACCAAGTAGTGCCTAATGGAATCGATTACTCTGAAGCGCAATGCGCTGCTTGCATCGATCCGATCAGGCGTTGATGGTTATGTCAGTTGGGGAGCATGGATGGGGGCGAACGCGGGATGGATGGCGTCGCGATCTTGGCTACGAGAATGGCCGTTTCGTTCTTGAAAACGAAGCCGACTAGTACAAATGCGACAGAGACAAGAGGGGCGGAGCTGGCAGTGAAAGACCGTATCGAATTACAGAGTAGGCAGTGGTCAGAGTCGTTGTCGTGATGAATGAAGATGTGTAGGAGTAATACACTCCATACAATAAGCCCGAGAAGCACCGACAGGTGTATCAGCAACTTGTGACGAGACAAATACCGATTCATCAGTTGCGACAATCTCCGCTCAACAGGTATTCCACTGGCGCGTTAGTGTTTGGACTTTCATTAATAGTCGAAACACCATTGTGAGTCGCGCTAAACCTACCCATTATACACGCCACCAGCGCTTTGAGCAAAAGGACTTTTCGTGAGCGTCCCTGCAGGCGTCCTAAATCGATGACGCTATCGGAACAGATGCAGGCTTGAAGCGATAATCAGCATGCCCGACATCACCCCTAGGATGGCAACGTGTGAAGTTTTTCCTTCGCATGACAAGGGGAGCAGTTCATCAAAACTGATGAAGACCATGATCCCCGCTACAGCAGCGAGACAGCAAGACAGGACAACAGGGGTGAGAAATGGCACCAATACTAACATGCCGATAACAGCTCCCACCGGTTCGGCAACGCCCGATAGGAATGAGAACCAGAAGGCCTTCTTCCTGCTCCCGGTAGCGTAAAAGATCGGCATGGCTACCGCAATGCCTTCGGGAATATTATGCAACGCTATCGCAACGGCCAATGAGAGACCCAGTCTGATGCTTGCCACTGAACTCACAAATACTGCAAGACCTTCAGGGAAATTGTGGATTGCCAAACCGATGGCGATCATGACTCCGGCCCTCATAGTCTTCTTGTCGAAGCCCTTCTTCTCAATGCGTTCTTCTATGTAGCTATGCGGAATCAGGAAATCGAGGAACATGATCAAGGCTATCCCCCCGAAAAAGAATACATTTGCCCTCAGAAAGCCTGCAGTGGTGATGGCCGTGGTCAGGATTTCTACGAGCGCGACGTAGATCATCACTCCAGCTGACAATCCCAGAGAGAATTGCAGATACGACTTCTTCAGATCTTTGATCAGAAAGGGGACAAGACTTCCGACCGACGTAAAGAGACCGGCCGCTAGAGCCAACAACAGGGGGAGCCAAATCCTGGAATCGTACATGTCGTACCTTTCTATCGTTGTCCGAACGCTCTAGGTAAAGAACTTCGTTGTTGTGTCAGAGAGCGATCGCCAGTGCTCCCTGATTTCTCCATGATGGGACTCATTTCCGAGTCCTCGAGCCAATACAAGCGAAGTGAATAGCGAGCCATGTGCCCTGCGCCTTGAAGGAATGCTCAAGCAGCCGGAAAACAGACAATCAGTCCACCCACGCAAGATGTGCAGAGAAGGAACATGGCTCGGCCAGTAGAGCAGATTTGCCCGCCGCTTCGTACTTCGCAATCAGCCCAGACGGTCTTCCTCGTTGTGCTTGAAATGCGCGCCTCAGCAACGATTGTCTGCCCAACCTTGATTCTCCTTTTGTAGCGCATCTCGAGTCTGCCTGTGAGGGGATATCCCCCGAAGCGCCTGTGAACCAGATTTAACATTAGCGAGTCTGCAATTGAGGCGATAATGCCACCGTGGACGGTTCCATTGTAACTCTGAAACCGTTCCCCAAGCGTCAATTCGCAGTAAGCAGTCTCTTCGGCGTGCTCGATCGCAAGTCTAAGACCATTACTATTATCCGGTCCGCAAGTGAAGCAACCTTCATGCGACGGGACTATCACAATGTCTGACATGCCATTCGTTTCTCTCACCAGTAATCTCCTTATACCATTATGGCATATTCTCCAGTCAAAAACGATGATCTTCCGCTTGACAGATTATCAGATTTGCAGCCCACCCAAAGGGTGAGTTACGAAACTCATCTAATGGTTCTCTGCATTCATGGTCGGAGTGCGCGAGCCGAGCTAAAACACAATGACCTTATCAGCCCAGATGGTCCAGTCAGTGAGTTCATCCATGGAACTCTTGCGGACGCCTTCAATGAGTTCAGCTTCCACGATGCCTCGGGCATCCATACATGATTTGCAAGCACCGATCGGAACTTTGCTTTGCGCAAGGCTCTTGATCATTCGCTCAAGATTGTAATAACCGGATGGTGTTTTCTGCTCCGCTTTGGCACAGCCAACCGAATCGGCCATGAGAAACAGGCACAGTTCCACGTCTTCTTGTTTGCAGAGCGACATGGCGAGTCGCAGTCCGTTGTATGATCTCTCCGTCCCGTAAGGAG
>CAIVAP010000067.1 GCA_903903945.1 uncultured bacterium
TATGCTCTTAGTATCTTGATCGAAATCCTAAAAGCTCGATTTCTGTAGCCACACGGTCTTCTTATGAAGATTCCGCATAGCTCTGATATTTGGTTGTCAAAGATCGTTACTTCTCCGGTTACCCGAAGAAAAACTTTTCTATCATTAGCGGCTATCTGCCCTATCGCCTCTGGAGATGACCGGGATCGAACCGGCGACCTACGGCTTGCAAAGCCGCCGCTCTCCCAACTGAGCTACATCCCCGAAAAATCAAAGATCGTTGTCGGCGTGCTTGCGCTTTCGTCCGACCCCCGTGCCCTAACCTCGCGTTTGCCCTTGATTCTACAGGACACGTTAAACCACACTCCTCACAGGGGCGCTCAATATATACGCAAGTTCGCCCGTGTCAACAGGTTTTTTCAAAATATTTCACAAAAGAAACGCTAACTCTTTCCTTACCCTTTTATCGGCAAATTCGGCCCCAGAAAGAATCCTTCCCGGATAACCTGCCTCAGACCTTCTTCCCCCCATAAGCTGTTGTTGGCCAGTCACCCAGGATCAACTCACACACTGCCCCGGGCAGTCGGGGAATGCCCGATCACTGTCGGCGCGTTCTGCCGTTACTCAATCTGCAGATCGTCCCCTTTGTCCTTGGTGAGTCGCCCCGTGAACTTGATAATGGTGGGCCGCTCCACGATCTTGCCCGCCACCAAAGCTTCCCCCTTCGAGAACAACTTCGACAAGCTTAGAAGGTCTTCATTGATGAAACTTAGGTTGCCCTGAAGCATCTCAATATCCGAATCGCTGGACATCTTCATTAGCACAAGGTTAGCACATTCGGTCAGGATTCGTCCCGACATCTTCGACGGTAACTGCGAACTAACGACTAGGAACACTCCGTACTTGCGGCCCTCTCCCGCGATCAAGCAACCCTGCTCCAAAGTGAGTTGTTGCAGACGCTCCTCCGGTTCCGACGGAAACAGATTGTGGGCTTCGTCAACTACAACTATAGTCGGTCGAGGCTTGGGTTTAGCGTCGTCTTTCGAGTTCTCAACCCAACAATCGAAGTTCTTCTTGTACAAACCGCGCAAGAGAACACTCGCGACAAGACATCGTGCGTTCTGCTTCAAACCGGAAAGGTCCAAAATCAGGAATTGCCAATCCGCCGCGTTGAGGACATCGGCTGCCGATTGCGTCCCACCCCAAATGTTCATAGACTCAATATCGAGATTGTCATACAGATGTTGTAGCCTGGTTTCATCTGTCTTGAACAGCTTGATCGGCGGCTTGAGGGCATTCTTGAGATCAGCAATCGTCTTCAGTGATCTCGAGTCCTTGGTAGTCTCCACCAACTTGTGATACAAGTCGCGGTCGATGGCTGGATCAAGCCGGAACAGCGCAGCCTTCTCACTCGCATCAAGATCACCAAAAAGAATGTAACTGCTGTCTTCTTTCTTCACAAAATTAAGGGTCCGAAATACCGTCTTCTTGTCCGTAACTTTCTCCAGTTCCTTCTGATAGTCACTCCAGTATCCAAAAGGAAAGTCCCTGTTTTTGGCTTTGAATTCGTCCTGACTGACCGGAGTGTCCAACCCCGTGAAGTCACCGTTAAGGTCGAACACAACTACGCGTGCATTCTTCAGCTTGGCGATGAACCGCTCCAGCAGGATTCCGATCGCGAATGACTTGCCAGAACCGCTCTGCCCAAACCATCCAGTGTGACGACCAAAGCCGTCGGCATCAAAGAAGAACAGCGGTGGAACCTTGTGACCTTTGACAACTCCGACCTCCAGTGGGATGAAGGTCTTCTTAGGCGGTTTTGCTGCTTCGTCGCGGAGTCTCTGGTCATAGGACTCCAGATAGCTTCGCACTTCTTCTTGCTTGATCTTCCTCAACGCGCATCTGAAAGGTTTCGCCAGTCTCTCCGGCGATTCTTTGGACACAGGCGGACTTTGGTCAAGGACACGTCCGACAATCCAGGAGATCTCCTGCTTCGCACTATCAGAGTAGTGAAACTGCTCTATCGTGGCGGTAAGTGTGAGTGCCTCCTCCTCGCCATCAAGTACCTCAAGCATGACATATTCAGCTAGGGAGAACCTTTTCACGTGTTTTCGATCCTTGTCGTGCTCCGCAAGCTCGAAATGAAACAGGTTGTCATCGCGCACGACGACTTCGCCGAAGATCCGATCTTCAGTGCTCATTTAGATGCCTTCCTATGTATCGAACATACTTCTGTAACTTTGCCCTTGACCATTCTCGATCTACTAATAACAAAAACATGGGCCCGGGCAGAATCGGACTGCCGACCTCGCGCTTATCAGGCGCGCGCTCTAACCAACTGAGCTACGGGCCCAAGAACTTGGGATACCGGCCATCTAATGTCCGGTGCAGCAACGAAAATTACGCGCAGACACGGCCAAGTCAACAACTATTTTGCGCGAAAAAATGGCCTTGACCATTGAACAGAATGCCGCTTTCCGCGTCTTACTCTGTGTAAAGGAACTGGCATGGCTCATCTCGATCAGCTCTCACAGCCAGTAAAGTTGGACCTTTCCTTTACACCGATTACTCCCTGTAAGCGGGTTTGGTCATAATCCCTCCACTCACCCAACAAGCCCGTGGGTCGCCGCCCACGGGCTTTGCCATTCCCGGACTGGATGCTAAAAAAAGGCGATCACCAAGGATCGCCCTTTCAGAATCTGACAAACTCTGTCTATTTCAATTCACCGACCGCCGACTCCACAGCCGCCAACACTTCACCACTTTTCACTGCCGCCGCCATCGCATTGATATCATTATGCAGCGGGCGATCATCGTCCATATACGGCACATGCTTGCGGATGACTTCATACGCCGCCAACGAACCTTTGCCCGGCTTCAGCGGCTTGAGAAGGTCAAACGCTTGCGCTCCAGCGATCATTTCCATCGCCATGCCGGCGAACGCATTCTTGATGATGTCCCGTGTCTTCAGAAGCGTCGTCATTCCCATCGAAACAAAATCTTCCTGATCGGCCGCTGCCGGAATTGAGCCGATTGACGCCGGCGCTGACAGAATACGATTCTCGCATACCAGTGCGCCTGCAGTATACTGCATCAACATCATTCCCGACATCATTCCCGCGCCTTTAGTCAAATAGGCCGGCAATCCCATCGACAGTGCCTTATTAAGCAGTCGGTTGAGACGACGTTCGGAAATGACCGTTACCATCGCCAAACCGGAGCCGACAAAATCAAGCGGATAGGAAATCGGCGTCCCCTGGAAATTCGCACCGGTCAGGACGATACCTTCATCCGGGAAGAAGATCGGATTATCGCCGACACCATTGATCTCTATTTCAAATTGTTTTCTCGCAAAATCAAGGCAGTCCCAGACCGCGCCGACGACTTGTGGCGTTGAACGTAGCGCATAAGCATCCTGCACGTTTTTGCCGGTACGCTTCATGATCTCGGAATCCTTCATGATCTCGCGAATATGTTGCGCCGATCTCACTGCTCCGGCAAACCCTCTGATCTTATGAATCCGTTCATCCAGTGCCTGAGGATTCGTATTGAGAGCTTCAAGGGTCATCGCCGCCGCAATTTCGGAGTTCTTCACGACGTCGACTGCATCGCACATCAGAAGCGAACCCGCTCCGGAAATGACATTCGAGCCGTTGATCGAAGCCAGACCATCACGCGCTTCAAATTTGATGATCGGAATTCCGGCTCTGTTCATTGCATCTTCCGCGCTCATCCGCTCCCCCTGATAGAACGCCTCACCAACACCAATCATCACCAGCGACATCTGCGACAACGGCGACAAATCACCGCACGCACCGACCGAACCCTTTTCACACGAAACGGGAATGACCCCCTTGTTCAACATATTCATCATCGTTTCGACCACGCGCAAATTACACCCGGAGTGCCCTTGCGAGAGCACATTGATGCGTGATGTCCACGCTGCGCGCACGAACTCAATTGCCATGGGATCGCCATAACCCGCAGCATGCGAGAAAACCAACAGCTTCTGAAATACTTCGAGCTTCTCCGCCGGCAGCGCCATTTTGGCCAGATCACCGATACCGGTATTGATGCCATACATTACTTCCTGTTCGGCAACCTTTTTGTCGACGAATTTCCGGCAATGATTGATCCGGTCGACAGCCGTCGGTGTCAACTCGATTTTATCGTTATGACGGGCTACTTTGCGTACGTCATATATGCTGATCTTGCTATCACCTATCTGAACACTCATGAATTCCTCCAAAAAACTTCTCCGCGAAACTACCCTCGCCAGACCCGAAAATCAAGCGCTTTCTTGGCTGTTTCTGTCGCTCGCGCATACGTTAAAGACACCGATATCTCTCTGGTTTGACGACCAAATCATGACATTTTGCTTGACAGAGCATGGAGTTGATAGTATACTGCTGTCAAGAAAACAGGTAAAGGTGTCATAAGCACCAGAGTCCCGACATCGGAACGAGGACGACAAAGAAGAATGTGGCCTTATGAAAAAGCGCAGGGACCCGTCAAGACCGCTGGGCTTTGACCACCAAACTGCCCGGGCGGGCAAAAGGTGAGTTATTCTATGAGTTTCTCATCCATCGTGCGCTTTTTGCTTACGGCGCCAGCAATACTCTTATCGTTCACGGTTCATCTGGCCGCTAAGGCGGATGCAGCCCACATAAGAAATCTGAGCCGCCAACATAGTCAAGACACCGCGATGGACCTTATTGCCAAATGGTTTGATGGCGCCATCAAGTTCGAGGATGATAGATTCGCTTCAATCATGAAATTCGAAATCAGCAACATCGTGAGCGGAGGATAGTATGCCAGTCTCGAAGACCCTCGTGTTTCAACTCGCTGTTTTAGGAATGCTATCGCTAAGTGTATTGGTTGGTCCGGCAAACGCCCACGAATGTAAACTTGGTGATTATGTTTATGATAATTGGGGTTGGGCATCGTTCAGGAGTGGTACGGGTTACGCGCAATTTTGGGATCCGGCAGATTGTGGTTTAACCTCTCCGTATGCTTTCGATATTAGCGGTTTGGCTCTTCAACTAGAACCACTAGGGCTGTTGGACGAACAATGGCCAAAGACAGCTCGAGTCATAATCTATGCAATGGCCGATTCCCTAAACCTATCGGCGGGACCGGGTGAGATGTTGTGTATGCATGATTTTACATTAGGGGAGAGCTTCTGCCGGCCCAACCGCGATACTCTTGAGTTCCCGGAGCCATGTCGAGTAGAAGCCCCTTTCTTTTTAGCAGTCGTCAATACGCATACAAAGGTGGGGTGGCCACCTTGGGATGATTTATACATGTTTTTGGTTAGTTGGTGCGAATGTCCACTGGGCCGATATGAGGAATGGTATACTCTTGACACAGCACGCACGTGGATGACACCTTATCCTGATGATGCATTGTTTCAGTTCAGCTGGTGGGTTCTTGGTCACACTGGCAAAAGCCTCAAGATCCAGGATAATCTCGATAACCGCATTCCCCTGACCACTTTCAGTTTCATTCGCATCACTAGCGGTGGCCCGACTTTCGCGGAGGATACCCTGGGGACGTTTACAACCGATGACCATGGTTACTACGATTTTACGATACATGATAACGACAACTGGTATTTCATGGACGAGCAAAGCGGCGACTCCACGCTGGTCCAGGATGGGGACATTATCAAAATAGGTAAAGCTGTTTCCACGGAGCCGGCAGTGCGACATCCGGGCCTTCTGGGAACGATGTACTCGATTCATCTTGACAATGCCCGAATTGATGAAAATGGATCTATGTCCTTTGATACACTGAATACCGACGGTGAACAGAAGATCGTCCTTAACCACACCGAATACCGCTACAACCTGTTGGTGTCGATCGAGTGGGATGCTGCTGTCGCCTACCAGCAAGGACTGCAGGAGGATTTTCCCCAAATATCGAATTACCTTTACGACGTCACCGACGGTCAAGTCCGGCTGGATACGGTGGCGATTGTCGACAACGGCGAGCTGTGGGACATGGCAGACATGCGCATCCGAGCCAGCAACTGCCACAATCCGAATTCCAAGGCCGGTAGCATCACTGCCGCGGGGTGGTATCCGATCACGATGCCGCGGAAGTGGTTTGGTGACTCGGCAAGCAGCCGATATCAGAGCTATGTGCAACATCCGCTCGGAGTCTCGCTATCCAACGATTGGCGCGCCAAGGCGCATGAGTTCGGCCATTACGCGCTGGGCTTTTTTGATGAATACCTTTTTGTAGATGGCGGCGGACACCGTCTGCCCGAGACCGCGCGTTGTGAGCCTTGGTGGACAGGCAATTACGGTTTTATGGATTACGAGTACGACAACGGCGGAATACGTTCGTCGGAGATGTCGAGCCAGTACCGGTATCAGAATCCGTCCTGCCAAAACACAGAGCAATGGGTGCTCAACGGCTCTCTGTCTTGTTGGGATTATTGGGAGAGCCGGGCCCAAAGAACGATCAACGGCCTCTATATACCAATTCGCAAGCCGGATCAGGGGGATACACTTGAACATCTGACACCCCCCGGTTTGGATTACATCCGCGGTCCCAACGATAACCTCATTCTTCTGGACTATGATGTTGGTCGGCTTGTATATTTCGCCAGTACAATCATGCCGCCTGATCCGGTCAATCGGTCGCTCAATTTGCATGTGGATGGCGTACCGGTAGGAGGCTGTGAAGTTACGCTGAAAAAGCCTCTTTCGGCAGGGGGATTCCGTTATCTTGACCAGGGGAAAACTCGCAACGATGGCCTTATCTGGGTGCTGGGGGCGTCGGGACCCGATCACCTGCAAACGTACGGGCATAACTATACCATTGTCAATCCCGCTAAGGGGACGGCCTTCGCGGGCATCAGCCGGCAGTGGCTGACGGCTTCTCTTGACCTGAGCACGGTGGTGGGGGACAGTGTCAGTATGACGCTGCAGCCGATCGAGGGAGACTATCCTTTGGTTCTGCTGACGGACATCAGTCAGGATCCTCAACGGTGGCGTCTGGAATACACCCAACCTTTCAGCCAACTACCGACTTTGGAATTCCTTAGCGGCTCGGGTCAGCCGATGACGCCGTCGGTGACCGAGCTCAATGGTGGTTATGACGCGACGCCGGATGCTCTGATTGCCTCTGAGGGACAGGCGCGGCTGGAGGCGGTAGATGTTGTGGGTCACTCATTCTTTGTGCCGTTCTCATATATCAGGTATGACATCACGGAATCCTCTCAGCTAAGTAAGTTGCTGGGACCGAATGCGACGGCGATCCTAAGCCTGTCTTCTGACAACAATACCACTGCCAAGGCCCTGATCGCAGCCTCGTCCTATCCACCAATCCTGACCGGTCTGGAAGCAGACGCGATTCAGGCCGGAGATGCTTACAGCACAAGTGTCTCCCCGAGTGTGACTCTCACCGGAACGAACAACCTGACCATCCTGTACACCGATGACGATCTCAAAGCCGGTAACAGCCTGATTGGGGATGAATCACTGTTGCAGATATACCGCTGGGATGAAGGCGGAAACAGCTGGCAGTTGGTGGGCGGCATTGTCGACACGGTGCGCAATGAGGTAACGGCTCCCATCACTGAATTGGGAACTTACGCCGCCTTTACGACTGATTCCGGGATCGGATCCGATTGCGGCGATGCCGACAGCGATGGGATGATCACTATCGCCGATGTTGTTTTTCTCGTGGAATACATTTTCGTTCACGGCGCAGCACCAAACCCGCTCGCGACCGGAGACGCTGACTGCAGCGGGGACATCAATATCGCCGACTGTGTGTATTTGGTCAGCTATATCTTTTCCCATGGACCACAGCCATGTGCGGCGTGCAAATAAGCAAGGACGCTAAGTGAACCGATGACCGGGAGTCTTGATTGAGGCTCCCGGTTTCTGTTTCGAAGGCGGTTGGCCTGAGAGATCGCGGAACTCGATTGCCACTTTTCGCCAGTTAAGCGAGTCAGAACCGCTTCGGTTCTTACGAGTCTTCTTTCCGCTCCCCCACCTCTTGCGCTCTACCATCCTGCCTGATTCGCGCGCTTCTTTGTAGCGCCTCACTGCAAAAGCATTCCCCAAACCAGTTAGTAGAAGGGCGTTGTCACCGATCTTGCGGAAGTGCGGTTGTAGCCGCGCCGCAACGAGTCCAGCCAGCCGACTAAAGAAGAGCCGGTGACAATGCTGCCACCGGCTTATTGTCATCGTCTGATTGACACTACTTCAGCAGAGTCATCTTCTTAGTGTCGATGTAATCACCGGCCGTCAACTTGTAGAAGCAGACACCCGAGGTAACCGAAGTACCGCTGTTGCTGCCAGCGTAGATTTGGAAGATCAGCGCTACCGTTGTGTCCAGTGGTGTGCCGACGCTGTTGGTGAGACGGCCCTGGTAGTTGATGAGCGGGGGTACGGCGGCAGTAACCTCAACGGCGCAGGCGAACACCAAGGCCGCGACCAAAGCCAGCCACGCAGTTTTCTGACTCATACGGTTCTCGTACATTTGATTCCATCCTCTATGTTTATCTGATAAGATGCTACTCCTGACTACCGCGCACGAGCAGAGGGTGTCAAAACCGAAGCGGTTTTGACCTTGTATCTTTCCTTTATGTTTTCTGGTTACATTAGTGAAGAGACCGGGAAGAAACTGTTTTTGACCTCAGGCTTGAAAGCCTGTTTTGTAGATAAGTTCTCCCGGTCTGTTCACCGGATGCATAAACGCCGGACGGTATCTGAGGTTTCTCCCTGCGGAGAAGAGCCTGTATTCACAAGGTTGGCGCTGAGCGTCCTGCACGGAAGCTAACGGAGGAAGCGAAGATGAGCAAGGAGAGATTTTACGTAGGCATTGATGTGGGGTGCAGTGAAGTGTGGGTAGTAGCAGGCAAGAGCAAGGCCAGGAAGTTTAGCCACAACGACCAGGGAGTGAAGCAACTGTATCGCTGGGCGAAAGAGAAGAGCGGCGAACTGCTGTTGCACTTCTGTATGGAAGCGACAGGCGTATACAGTCAGAGTGTCGCAGTGCGATTATTGGGTCGGGGACGTTGCGAAGTGAGCATAGTCAACCCAGCTCAGATTGCGGCTTTCGCCAAAGCGCAAATGCGACGCAGCAAGACCGATCAGATTGATGCGCAAGTGATCTGGGACTATGCCCAGAGTCAGCAACCTCATCCCTGGCAACCCGAGCGACAGGCGATCCAACATCTGGCGGCTCTGGTTACTCAAGCGGATGCCTTGCAAAAAACCCTGCGTTCGTGGCAAAACCGTTGCCATGCTCATCAGTATCATTCTGATCTGCCCCGAACGGTACAACAGACGACCGCGAAAGTCGAGCAGATGTTGCGGCGGCAGTTGGAGAAGGTCCAACAGGAAATCCATCGTCTCTGTCAAGCCGATGAGGAACTGAAGCGTGATGTGGGCTTGCTCTGCACGATTCCGGGGGTGGCGGAGTTGACCGCTACTCGTCTACTGGCCTACGGGAAAAGCGCCTTGACTGAACGATCACCTAAAGAACTGACGGCTCATGCCGGATTGGCGCCACGACATCGACAGTCAGGGACTTCTCTTAATGGTAAAAGCCGATTATGTAAACAGGGCGATGCACGCCTTCGCTTTCTGCTTTACATGCCAACGATCGTGGCCGTCACCTTCAACCCGATCATCCGATATCATTATTTACGCCACCTGGCCAATCATAAACCCAAAATGGTAGCCATAATGGCTTGCATGAAGAAACTGTTGCTGATGGCTCAGGCAATCCTGATCTCTCAGAAACCTTTCAATCCTAACCTAAAACCATTGACATGAAGGACGGTATCTACAGAACTGATAAGGTGCTACTCCTTACCCGACTCTGTCGCGGGTTCTTGTGGCGGTGCAGGCTTGCTCTTTGCCGCAGTCTGTTGCTCAATCTGGTAGTCAATGCTACGTTCGCGAGTCAGTCCATAAGCTTCAGGATGACGATGCAGACCTGCCGCCTTCGCCGGTTTGGTCACTTCGACTTGAATGCGGTTAGCCTCGGCATAAGGATCATGGCGGATGCCTGTTACCTGCCACGAGACTTCCACATTCGGTTTGTCGGTCCTTATCGTAAACTGGTTGTTTGCGATTTTCTTGGCAACAATCGCCTGAGCAAACTGGCCGACAACGGTCAGTTGATAGCGGAAGTCCTTGTTGAGTGCCTCGAAGTAATCAGGCATACTTACCAGCGCATCTCCATTGGCATCAGTGGACACATTGCCGTTATAGATAGTCATCATGTCGGGTGACTCGACCGAACTGTGCTGAAGATACTTATTCTCCGGATCGAGCGGATGATCGATTATCGTTTTACTGGCAGACTTGACGATAGTGCCGGTGACATTGACGTCACCGCTGAAATACCCAGCCCAGTCAGAGCCGGTGTTGCCGTATGCCGATCCATAAATGCCGTAACCGACCCCCGAATTGCTCGAGGCAATCCCGACTACTCCCCAGGTGGTGTTGCCGTTGTCATGTGCCCAAGCGTAAACGCCCCGGGCGCTCCCCGTGTTACTATAGGCCTCTGCGTAGACCCCGTAGCCGTTTGGGTTTGCAGTGGCCTCACCATAAATGGCATATCCATAGCTGCTGTTTTCGAATGCCTTCCCGAACACGCCGTACCCATTGACAGCCGACGAACCTGCGCAATTCGCGCCGTAGGCATATGCTCCGTCGTAGCCCGTGCCCCACAAGCCGTAAGAATAGCCGGTGGTTTGCCACGACGAGCTCATGTCGGCGGAGCCTCGAACACCGATTCGAGTATTGTTGTCGGACTCACCTTTTCCGTAGACTCCATAGACGTATCCGCTGTTGGCGGAACCGGCCATCGTCGCGCCTGCGAATCCATAAACGGCGTACATTCCGCCCGAGCCACTGTTGCTTAGATTGCTGTAGATACCGTAACGCACCGCCGTAGTGTCGTAGTTTCTCTGCGCACGCAGTAGATAGCTCTGCGTAGGGGAATACGGGGTTCCCAATGACAAACCGTCATTCGTGGCGTGAAATGTGCTGTCACCGACACGAAGTGTGCCGCGGTGCCAATTGAGCTCGGTGAAGGTATTCGAGGCCAACCGCGTCGCCGCAGTCCCTGCGATCTTCCCCGGGTAAATAGCGGCGCCCGAGGAAACATCGTCGTCGGTAATCTCACCGTTCTTGATATGGCGGGACAGTACTCCGTCCGCCGCCAGACGCAAACTGGCGTCGCCGGAACTGCTTCCTCCCACAAGCCCGGTATCCGCGATCACAGCCGTGATGTCACCACCACCACCGCTACTAGAGAGTGCATATCCGGCCGTGTCGGACTTGACTGACCGATAGGCGTAGGCCACACTGACAATCGGAATCAATGCCGTTGGCGCAGGACCGCCCTGTAGTTGCAATCCCAGCCAGCGCTTGCTGCCATCAAAGACGATTCCCGTGAGTGGAGTGACCGATCCAAGGAGCACTTGAAAAAGGCCGTCTTTGATGACCACTCCCGGATGTGTTTCGCTCCAGATATCGAGCGTTCCGAGACTGTCCTTGTAAATCGTGAAATCCAGGGTGACGGTTGTATCCAGTGGCACGCCGACGCTGTTGGTCAGGCGGCCCTGGTAACTAATGAGTTGTGGGACTCCGGCGCTGGCTGTGTTCACCAGTCCGAGCACGAGACTGCAGCCGAGGAGCAACGTCAGGGTGATGCAGCGTTTCATATCATTTGCCTCCGCTATCAATTTGCTTTCTCATTTCTTCCTGTATCGCTTTAAGCTTGGCGTCGAACTCTTTGCGCAGGCGTTCACTCTCTGCCGACACTTTGGCCTCAACGCGTGCATCGATCTCCGCCTGCTCAGGGTTATTGGAGTAATCTTGGCCCAGGATTAGACTGTAGGACGTGGGGAAGAACAGAACTGAAAGGTGCGCGTCCCCAGCCCAGGGATTCCCAGTAGCAATGGCCCGTCCCAAGAGATAGAACGTCTGAATACCGGCATCAACAGCAAAGTAACCCTGCACGGTTACGAAATCCTGGTAGTTGAAAGTGCTCCAGTTCGGTGAGTAGTTCCGCAGGAACCCCTGATCAGCCGGAAAGCTACCGGCAACGTCAGAAACGCCGAATTGAAAATCGTCACTAGTGCCCGAATAGTGCCAGAAATCATAATAGAGAGTGCCAATCACCAGAGCGTACCCCGAAGATGGAAATATGCAGCTCCGGCTTAGAATAGTCTTCACCGTATTATCTAAGGTTACGCTTCCTGTCGACCGTCTCGTATTGGCAATTCCTGCCTCATTCGAACACTCTAGGTTCGAGATTGAGCTAGAAGGCAGAGCAACGGCATCATCGCCACTTGCGCTCATGTCGAGGATGGCTGAGCGGGTGCTTCCGAGGACGCTGACCTTCGGCTCCTCCGTGCCGACCGTATTGCCGTCGACATAAAAGCCTGCAGCGCCGGCTGCATTGCGTGCGATGGAAAGTAAACCGCCCGGCTCAGTGGAACTTTTCAGATAGGCGGAGGAATTTCCGGCTTCATCACGGACTTGTACCGTTCCGCCGGTCGAGCTACCGGAGAGTTGCACGATCGGCTGTGAGGTCAAGCTGCTGTATAGATTCAGTGCGCCGGTAGTCGCCGACGGTATGCCAATGACTACTTTCTTTGTCTGCATGGAGTCGGTTGCGCGCACACTTCCAGCCACATCCAGTTTATATTCCGGATCAGCATTGCCGACGCCTACCTTGTCGGAAGAGGTCTCCAGGATAATCGCGCTGCCGTCATCGAACCAGCCGCCGCCAACCAGAGCGTTGTCCGCACTATTAGCATTCTCGGATCGGAATGCATACGCCGTGCTGACAATCGGTTTCAGCGGCGTCATTTGCGGACCGCCATTGAGAGAAACACCGAGCCAGCGTGTATCACCAGAGAATACACTACTTGGGATTGGCACTACCGAACCCAAAAGAACCTGAAACAGACCGTCAGTGACTGCGACCGCTGGCTGTATTTCTTGCCATAAGGCTACCGTCCCCGCCTCGTTAGCGAAAATAATAAACTTCAACGAATGGGTGCCACTCAATGGGGCGCCGTTATCCGTCAATCTGCCTTGGTAGTTGATCAATTGCGGGACGGCGGCATTGCCGCTGACGGAAATCAAAGCCATGACAGTGATTAGCAGTAGGGCTGATTGCAGGATGTGTTTCATATTATTCCTCCGGTGCGAGTAGGGTTCCAAGCGACGAACAGAACGACACAGCAAGCCGTCGCCCAGGAGAGAGACCAAGATGCCCACGAACGTGGCGTGAACGAATCAGAATAAAGATAACCACGATTGTCTGAAAGTCAAGCGTTTTTGCCGTCAGGATTCCCTGTCTCACGCGATATGCAGCGCCGTGACAGTGAACTGACTGGGGTGGACCGTACACGCCATGTGCCCATACGGAAACAAAGAGATTGGGGCAACCGCAAAGGTTGCCCCAACCAAATCATCTGAGACTCTGTCTACGCCTTCGGTTTCTCGGGTTGAGAAACTTTGCCGGTCAAGGCCGCAGCCAAAGCTTCAATAGCGTTGCCGCCACTGCCGGCGACAAGGATGTTCGGCATAAATGGCTGTTGACCTTTTGACAAGGCGTTGGCGATGTTGACCCACATCGTGCCTTGCATACCAAGCGCCTGCACCTGTTTGGCATACGCTTCGGCGTTGGCCAGACCGACCGAGCGCGGTTCGGCGCCCTTTGCCAGACCGACTTTCTCAAGATAGGTTGCTTCACCATCGGCTTGCGCTTTGCGCGCTTCTGCGTTGTTCTTCTGGATGTCAACGCCGACTCTCGCTGATGCAAGATCTTTCTGCATATCCGCCGTACCGCGAGCAGCTTCCATCTCAACACGTTGATCTTGCGCGGCTCTTTCCTTTTTGTAGGTTTCGATTTCCTGATTGGCGATTTCGCGCGTGGTCAAGACTTTCACCAGTTCATCAGGGAAAACTACGTCCTGAATGTAGACGCCCTTGGTCTCAACCTGATAGACGGCGAGCTTCTCGGTGATCAGCGCCAGTGCCTTCGCTTGCACTTCGCCACGAGTCTCAATGAACGCGATGGCCGGCATACTTTGCAACTTGTCGCGGAAGTGGTTGCCGACAGCCGCCTGCAAGACCTCATTGACCAGATTCTGCATCGTGCCGACCATGGAAATCACGCGCGGCGCCAGCGTGTCGGGGACATGGATCTGCACCTGCAGATCAATGTTGAATATGAACCCCTCGCGCGATTTGGCGACAATCTGTTTCAACTCCCGATCGAGATTGTGCGCCTTGGAAGTTGCATCAGCCCAGTTGAGCGTGAGGATGGCTGTCGGTACGATCTCGGGATTGTAGATACGCGGGTTAATCGCGTATTTGCCGGTGCGAAATGGTTCCTGCCAGACGCCGCGATGCCCCGGTCTGACCAAAGAGCCATACTTAAACGTCGAACCGGAAGTGTCCTGCGTTGCCAAACCGACATAAGATTTGATCACCGCAACTTCGCCCTGCTCGATAATCAGCATCGGTACCAGCTCTACTCTGACCAGAAATGGATTGAGGTTGTAAGCGCCATACAGCAGGACATCGTGTTGCAGGCCGATCTTGCCGCCGGAGTCGAGGAATTTCTGGAAGTCCTGGAAATTGTTGTGAATGTTGTTCTTGCTGGCAAGGATAACTTCCATAATGTCGGCGTCGGTCTTGCCCTGCTGTTCCATCTGCCAGAGGTCATCAAACCCACCCAGGCGGCAAGCGATATCGCCGGCCTCCAGTGGCGGACCCTCATAGGCTGTCACGACACCGACCACGTCGCCAATTTCAATGGCTCCGCCGTGAGGTTTAGGTTCGATTCGAACGACTTCAAGCTGCTGCGGTGTCAGGCCAAACGAGGTCGGAGTCAACCCTTGGCTCTCGCGGCTGAGCCGGCGCTGGATATCGGGATCCACCGGCATGCCGAATACCTTGGCTTTGGTAATCACGAGAAACGCCACCGGATGAATCGGGACTAACGATCCCGGAGGTAATACCGGTCGTTGCACACCTTTTTGGCCGCCACTAACAACGAATTTAGTGACATCTGAGAAATTGCCAAACTCAGGCTTGTACGCCGCAGACTTGGCGCCGGTCGGGAGCGCTTGACCGATTTGCGCGATCACGACGCCGATCTCCCCTGCCGGTATTTGAACCCAAGGGTATTTGCGAACGCCGTAAAGGACCCAGAATTTGAACCGGAATCCCGGCATGAGCAAGTCGGCCTGATAACCGGCTTCGCCCCGGAAAGCGATCGGGTTGCCTTCGGAGAGTTTTTTGAACGAGAAGCGCTTGGAGACTAATCCAAGCTCAGTCTGTCCAATACTCCGTATCGAAGGCAGAATTAGTATCGCTAGGAATATGATTACTCCCAGTAGGACTTGATAGTTGCCAGCGAATGCGAACTGAACATCTGAATTCATGCTACCTCCCTAAGTAGTCGCTTTGGTTTAGCGCAGCCGCACGCATAGGATTTTCTCCGAAGCGTTTCGTCCGCGCGATATCAGGGTAGGCACTACAGCCTGCCCTAAGGATTTTGCGGCGAGAATTATGCCAGTCCCTCCAGTGCCCTGGCGTAGAGTGCAAGATACTCTTTGGCGGATTTTTTCCAGGAGAAGTCTTTTTTCATGCCGCGTTTCATTAACGATTTCCAGCCTCTTTTGTTGCGATAAAATGCAAGTGCGTCTTGGACGCATTTCAGAAGCGCCTCTGCTTCGTACTCTTCAAACAGGAAGCCGGTTCCCTTGCCCTTGTTGGCTGTCTCGTCAGTAATCGTGTCGGCAAGCCCGCCGGTTTTGCGGGCAACGGGCACAGTGCCGTACTTAAGGCTGTAGAGTTGATTCAAACCGCACGGCTCATAACGCGACGGCATCAGGAACATGTCGGCGCCGGCCTCAATCTGGTGTGCCAGAGTGTTGTCGAAAGCCAGGTTGACCTTAATGCGATCGGGGTGCTTGGTCTGCGCGATATCAGGGTAGGCACTACAGCCTGCCCCAAGGATTTTGCAGCGAGAATTATGCCAGTCCCTCCAGTGTCCTGGCGTAAAGTGCAAGATACTCTTTGGCGGATTTCTTCCAGGAGAAGTCTTTCTTCATGCCGCGTTTCATTAACGATTTCCAGCCTCTTTTGTTGCGATAAAATGCAAGTGCGTCTTGGACGCATTTCAGAA
>CAIVAP010000068.1 GCA_903903945.1 uncultured bacterium
CGTTCCCTTGCCTTCTGCCGTTTCAAAGGTTACCGTACCCCCATGTGCTTTGACTATTTGCTGGACGATTGCCAGTCCTAGACCAGTACCTTTAATTCCACCCTCGCTGACAAAGGGTTCGAAGATCCGGTCGCGTATCATCTCCGGTATACCTTGCCCATTGTCTGTCACCTCAAAACGAATGACTTCGCGATTCATCATCAGTCGGACGTTAATTTCGCCCCCATACGGCATGGCATCTCGGGCATTATTCATCAGATTGGTGAGCACGCGCCAGATTTTCTCCGAGTCAAGAATCACCGACGGTGACACGCCCCCGTTGAGTAGGTGTGAGAAATTCACGGTGACACTGCTGCCCGAAAGAGTAGCTCCGAACGAATTGACGGTATCATTGCAAAAGTGAATGAGATCAATCATGCTCGCGCTGATTCTGATCTCGCCCTTGGCAAATTCGAGTACTTGCTGCGTTAGAGAAACCATCCTCAGCACCTGTTCGTTGATAGCGCGACAGTGGTTGGCACGCATTTCGCATGGCAGGTCATGTTGCGAAAGCACTTCCGTGGTAGTCAAAACCGCCTGCAACGGCGTCTTGAGATCATGAATAATCGACGCTGCCATTTCCCCGACCGCGCGGAGCCGCTCCGTTACCCGCAAGCGTTTCTCGGCCTCACGGTGGGAAGCACGCATCTTTGCTTCGCGCCGTTCCCTCTCTATGGCTGGAACCAGGCGAGCCAGATTATCTTTCATTACGTAGTCATGCGAACCCGCTTTCATCGCGGCCACGGCGAGTTCTTCACCAATACTGCCGGAGACAACGATAAAGGGGAGATCGAGTTCAGACTCTTTCAGCACTTCAAGGGCCAATGGCGCACTGAACTGAGGCATTGTGTGGTCTGAGAGAATTACATCCCACGATCCTTGCCGGAGCGCCTTTCGCATGCCGTCGGCAGTCTCGACGCGCTCGTGATACACTTCGTATCCACCGGTGCACTCGAGCTGTCTAACCAACAGAGCGGTGTCACTTTCCGAATCCTCTACGATCAACACGGAGAGCTTCTGGCTCATACCAATACCCCATTGTGTGTAGGAGTCTCATTCAAGACCAACCAATAGAGATCGAGTTGCCGCACGGTTTCGACAAACTCCTCGAAATCGACCGGTTTGCGGATATAACTGTTAGCGCCAAAAGTGTAACCATCGACCAGATCCTGCTCTTCACGCGAGCTAGTCAGGATCACGACCGGCATCAGGCAAGTACGATTGTCGGCGCGAATGCGCCGCAGCACCTCCATGCCGTCAATTTTGGGCAGCTTCAGGTCCAGCAGAATCAACTGCGGCATGCTACCAGCATCACGGCCCGCGTGAGCACCCATACCAAACAGGTAGTCAAGGGCCTCCAAGCCATCGCGCGCCACCACTACTTCACTTTGAATGTTATGTTGTTTGAGTGCACGCAGTGTCAGCGTCACATCGTCCGGGTTGTCTTCAACCAAAAGTATTGTCTTGTTTAGCATAGCTAATTCCCCCAATCATATATGCTGTGAAAGAAACAGTTGCCCCCATCTTGATGACGCCTTGCGAAGCGTCTATTAACTTCCCGGAACGGATATGGCAGACAAGCAGTATTATCTCTGTGAAGTAACCGGTCGTTCGCAACATCAGAGGATGTCGCAGAGGAAACGCATCGTGAAGTATGCGTCATCTCTTGTTGAATCAGTCGACCGAGGAAAGACTCTCGGCTCACAGCTTCATCCGGAGCATCACGGCGTCGAGACGGTTGTTCTCTTCTTTGAAACCTGCTTTGCATTGAAAGCCCCTTACTGGGGATTGCGTCTACCCCATTATCCTCTATTGGTCTATCGACAGTGACAATAAAAAGATTGACTGCGCCGGTAGAGAAAGTCTTCTCTCCGGTTGTGGGAAATCTGCACTTTACGACGCCGGGTGAGAACTGGATTGTGGAACAACAGCCGGGGTGCCGCAGTTCCGTGTGATTCAAAAAGGAACGGCGCCGTAGTAATTATCGTGCTGTAAGTTACGAGTTGCGTCGAGTCTTAGCGGCCAGGGCCAGAGCGGTAGTGGGAAGCGTGACCTGACGCCTGCGATTGGACATCATAAGCACCGTCAGGTCACACGCCGCGAGGAGACGAGAGGTTTGAGGGCAGGCAGTTCGTCGTGGCGCAAGACATAGCGGAACGGGGAACCTGAGTGTCTCCGATCGTTAGGTAGAACGTCGCGCCCTTGTCAGGTTCCGATTCCGCCCAGATTCTGCCGCCATGCCGGGCAATGATACGCTGAACGATTGCCAGACCGACACCGGTGCCTTCGTATTCCTCCGCTCGATGTAATCTCTGGAACACTCCAAACAGCTTGCCGGCAAATTGCATGTCGAAACCGACGCCGTTGTCTCTGACGAAATAGACATTCGTCGCCGGCGGTTCCCCAGCCACGACGACCTGTGGCAGACAGCCGATCTCAATCCTCGCGTCCGCGCTGTGACGCGAGTATTTCAGGGCATTGCTAAGAAGATTGAGGAAAACTTGCTTCAACAACGACGGATCCCCATGACAGTCGGGCAAAGAGCCCATCACCAACTCGACCTGCCGCCCCTCACGTTCGCTTTCCAGCGCACTCCAGGTTTCCTCCACGAGTGCGGATAGATTGACCGGCTGTGTCTGAAGGGGCTGTCTGTTGAGACGTGAAAAGCGCAGGAGATCATCGATCAAGCGCCCCATCTGCGAGGCGCCGTTACGCACTCGATTCAAGTGTCCCACAGCCTCATCCGGTAGTTGTGCCGCATAGTCCTCAATTAGGATTCGAGAGAAGCCGTCAAGCGCTCGCAGCGGCGCACGCAAGTCATGCGAAACGGAATAAGAGAATGCCTCCAGTTCTTTGTTGGCCGCTTGCAGTTGTGCCGTACGATCAATAACTCGCTGCTCCAGTTCTTCATTGAGTACGCGGATTTCTTCTTCCGCCCGCTTGCGGTCGGTGATGTTCAGCGATACGTTGGCAAGGAATTGTGGCTCTCCCGTCGTGGGGTCAAAGATGGCGAAAGTAGTGGCGTACACGTCGACGAGCGCGCCGGTTTTTTGGTTACGGTATTGCAGATCCCCTTGCCAGGTTTCTCCTCGTATCAGCGTCGGCAGAAGCTCTTTCTGCAGCAGTTGCATGAGGTGATCCGGAATCACGTCCAGAATGTTTGTCTTTTCAATGTCACGAGGCTCTATGCCCAGTATGTCCATTCCGGCCTCGTTAAGAAAGATCATCTTTCCATCGAGAGTTGACAGATTGACGAGTTCCTTGCTGTGCTGGACGACCGACGAGAGCTTTCGCATTTCCTCTTCCACCCGTTTGCGCTCGGTGATGTCAGTACCAACTCCTACAAAGTATGCTTTACCGTTCATAATCAACCTGGCTCCGGTAAAATGCATGAACAGCTTTTTGCCATTCTTAATCCGCATTTGAGCCTCTACTGCTCCATACCCTTTTGTGAAGATATCTCCAATTGCCGCCTTCACTCGCACAATATCCGCTTCATTATCATACCAACTCAAGGGATTCATGTGAAATAACTCTTCCGCTGAATAACCCGTCATCACTTCGTGTTGTTTATTGCATTTGATAAAATTTCCCTGGTCATCATAGACATAGAGCATCCCGGGAATACTCTCAAGCAGTGCTTCAGTGAAAATCTTTTCGTTAAGAGAAGATGCTTCCGCCCGTTTGCGGTCGGTGATATCGCTCATCACGGCGCGGCAGACCGGTGCGCCGTCAGCGTCCTGCGCCGCGGTCGCCACCATCCGGACCCAAAAGGGGGAGGCGTTCGCACGCAGCATTCTGAACTCGCAGACTTGTGGCGCGCCCGTTTCAAAGAGCAGTTTGCGATGCAGGTAGTAGATGTCCTGGTCCTCGGGGAGGACAAAGGCCGTCAACCGCCGCTTGACCAGAGCGCTTCTCGATACGCCCAACAACCCGGCGGCGGTGAGATTGCCTTCCAGAATCAGCCCCTGCTCACTGATGGTGAAATAGCCCATCGGCGCCAAGTCATACAGGTCAAAATACCGAATCCGCGAGGCTTCGAGTTCTCTCTGCGTGCGGCGCAGTTCCTCGTTCTGCATCTCCAACTCGATCTGATGCACCCGTAGCTCGTGGAGCAAAAGATGGGCATCCTCGGGCGACAGCTCCTCGATATCTTCCGGTTTGTTCCTGACGATCTCCAGCGCCCGCGTGCGCAAGTCGTCCGCTTGTTTAGCTTGGATCTTCTTTTCACTCATGGCTTTGTTCCCCTCATCCCGAGTCTATCGCCCGTTCCGTTGTCGCAATCGCATACATCTGCCCGGCGTCATTCACCAAAGCGGTGGATGTCATCGAGACCTCCACGACAGTACCGTCTTTGGCGATCCGTTGTGTACGATACGGCTCCAGAATTTCAGTCAGGCTAAGCTGATGTACTTTGGCCAACGCTTCCACTTGCAGTCCCTCCGGGATCCGGTCGCTGATATTCATGGCCAGCGCCTCGGCCTCGCTCCAGCCGTACATCCTCTCGGCACTCGGGTTCCAGGCCAGGATGCGGCCTTCCAAATCCTGAACCGCGATGGCATCGTGCGCGTCGCGCACCACCACGCCCAGGCGGCGCATCACATTGGCTTCCCGCAGAGTGTCCTCTATTCGCTTCATCTCCGTGACATCCACGAAGGTTATCACCGCGCCCTCGATCACGTTCTCGAGGGTGCGATAGGGTCGGATGCGCAGCAGATACCATGTGCCCGCCTGGGTCTGCACCTCAATCTCTTTGGGAACCAGGCTGTCCAGCACCGCCTGCACGTCCGCCACCAGGCTGTCATAGCCCGTCAGGTTGGATACAATGTGACTCAGCGGCCGCCCTATGTCGCTCTGGATCAGGTTGATCACCTGGGAAGCGGTGGGGGTAAAGCGCATAATGCTCATTTGATGGTCCACAAAGATGGTGCCCACCCCAGTGGCGGCCAGCAGGTTGTTCATGTCGTTGTTGGCCCGCGACAGATCAACCACCTTGGTTTGCAGTTCATTGTTTACGGTGGAGAGTTCCTCGTTGACCGATTGCAGTTCCTCCCTGGAGGTTTCCAGCTCCTCGTTGGTGGATTGCAACTCCTCGTTGACGGACTGCATTTCCTCGTTGGAGGATTTGAGCTCTTCGTTGGAGGTCTCCAGTTCCTCGTTCGTAGTCTGGAGGTACTCCTCCTTGAGGCGCAGTTCCTGCTTCAACGTCACGATGCGCGCGTCGACGTCCGTGGCGCTCTCTTCGACCGAATCCATGGCGGCCTTCTCGGGCCGTTCCGGGTCCACAGCCGGCGCTTCCTCCAGAATGACCAAGAACAGAGTCGGCGCGGAGGCCACATCGGGGTCTGCGGTCACAGGCCGCACCGTCAGATTGACGGTTGTGAAATCGCCGTTGGATTTGACCCGCAGGCCCGGATAGCGCACCAGTTCTTTATGCATCACGGCCTTGTGCAGCGCGGCAGTCAAAGCGCGCCGTAGCCCTTCGCGGGCCATCTTCAGAATGTTCATGCCGGCCTCGCCTGGAGCCGGCTCAAGGTACGGGCCGGTGCGGCCATGAAAGTAGAGGATGTCGCCGCGTTCGTTGACGAGGGCACCGACCGGAGCATACTGTTGCAGCAGCCCCCGTTCGGTCAACTCACGCAACGGAAGCTTATTTTCGCGTGGTGCTTTCCCGTGCAACCTTGGGACGGCCCCATCTTCCATTGGGGGCAGGAAAAACTCCCCCCTCTCCGCGCGGTGTACGCCGGTAACGTCCTCTTTACGTTGATAGAGCTTCGACTTGCGATCCATCGCGGCAAAGAGGTCCACGAACTCGCCCACGGTCTCGGAGGTGCCCAAGAAAAGCATGCCGCCCGGGTTCAACGCGTAGTAAAACAGGGAGAGAATCTTCTTTTGCAGTGCCCCGCTCATATAGATCAGTAGGTTGCGGCAACTGATCAGGTCGAGTCTGGAAAACGGCGGGTCTTTGATCACATCCTGCTCGGAAAAGACCAGCATGTCGCGGATACCCTTGTGGATGCGGTAGCCGCTGCCGTTGGGCTCCATAGTGAAAAAACGCGCCAGCCGTTCCGGCGAGACATCGGCGACGATGCTGGCGGGATAAACGCCGGAACGAGCCTGCTCGATGGCTTGGCGGTCGATGTCGGTGGCGAATACCTGCACCTTGAAACTCTTCTTCAGCGTCTCCATGTGCTCCTGGAGCAGGATGGCGAGGGAATAGGCTTCCTCGCCGGTGGAACAGCCGGGCGACCAGGCACGTATCAATGCGCCCGCGGGTTTATCGACGAAGAGGCGCGGGATGACCTGCTTTTCTAGCGCGGCAAACACTTCCGGGTCGCGAAAGAAATTGGTCACACCAATCAGAAGATCGCGAAAGAGCGCATCCGCCTCGGTCGGGGTTTGCTGGAGGTAGTGCACGTACCCGTCGAGCTGGTCGATCTGGTGGACAGCCATGCGCCGTTCGATGCGGCGGTGGATGGTGCTTTGCTTATACTCGGAAAAATCGTGACCGGTCTGGGCGCGCAACAGGATGAAGATCTTTTTTAACGCGCCTTCGGTTTTGGGCACGGGAGGGGAGATTGGGCGGAGTGCTTTGCCGAACGCATGGGCCGCGTAGGCGATAAGCCGGGACGGCATTTCAGCCGGCGGCAGCACATAGTCAACCAAGCCGGTGGCGATGGCGCTCCGCGGCATGCCGTCGTACTCGGTGGATTCAGGGCTTTGCGCCATTGCCATGCCCCCCTCGCTCTTGACCGCCCGCATTCCCAGAGTGCCGTCGCTGCCGGTGCCGGAAAGAATGATGCAGATCGCCCGCTCGTGCTGGTCCTGGGCCAGGGAGCGGAAGAAAAAGTCTATCGGCAGGCGCTGGCCGCGCGGCGCGGATTGTTCGAGCAATTGCAGAGTGCCATTCAGAAAGGCCATGTCGCGGTTGGGGGGGATGATGTAGGCGCAGTTGGGCTTGACCGTCATCCCATCCTCGACCTCGGAGACCAACATCCGGGTATAGCGTTTGACCAGGTCGGAGAGGATGCTCTTGTGGTCCGGGGCCAAGTGCTGCACGAGGACAAAGGACATGCCGGGATCGGTTTCGGCGGGCATACCGGAAAAGAAGGCCTCGAACGCCGCCAATCCTCCCGCCGAGGCGCCAATACCGACGATGGGAAATCCCACGGCGTCTTTGCTTATGGTCTCTTGCACTTCAATTGCCTCGGAATTAGGCGACTCTTTTGCTTCCTTCGCTTTGATTGTCTTCTTTGTGGTCATCGTGGTCTCTTGCACCTCAATTGCCTTGAAACGGAGCGACTTTTTCGCTTCCTTCGCTTTGACTTTTTCCTTTGTGGTCATCATTGTCTCCTAAACCGCCGATATATTGCTCATACTTGCACGTGCTTCGACGTCCCACACTACTCGTCCTCTGTTTAGCAATCGACGGACAGATGAGTGTGCGATTTCAGGGCTTCGGTCTTCTCCCGGACCGCCTCCTCCGCCCGCTTCGGGCGCATCGATTCCCGGTCGAATTCCGTTATGCATATCTCTCGGAGGCAACACTTGGGCGCACCGAATTGGCAGATATTCGCCAGCATAGTGACCAGCATGTGTTAAGCCATACCCTTAAACAAATTACACTTATAATCTATTTTGTTTTATCGGCAACTTGCCACAATTATTTGTCGGAAGTTCTTGCCCAGTAATCAGGTCAGCTGCACTGCGACGAGAGGGAGAGTCTTCTCCCCGGCTATCGGGAATACGGGGTGAACGAAGTCGGGTGAGAACGGGATTGAGGATTTTGGAGCAACCACAGTGATACCGCTCGGTCGTATGGTGTAAAAAGAAACGGCGCCGAGACGGATCGGCGCCGTAGTGATTATCGTGCTGTAAGTTACACCCCAGACATCATTTCATCAACACCATTTTCTTGGTTTCGCTGAAGTCGCCGGCATCAAGGCGATAGAAATAGATACCGGTGGCAACCGTTTGTCCATCCTGATCGGTGGCATCCCAGGTGACAGTCACGGAGCCGACTCCCGCCGCGCCGGTATAGCGCTTGACGATCTGACCGCTGACGTTGATTACGCTGAGCGTCCAAGCGGTCGGTGTCGGCAACGAGAAGTTGATGGTCGTCGTCGGGTTGAACGGGTTCGGATAGTTCTGACCAATCGCGAAGTGTGACGGGACACTGGCTTTCGTAGTAACCCGAGATACCAGCATATTGCCATAGTAATCGCTTGCTTCCAGGCGCACAATCTCGCAGGAGCCGGGGATGGTCAGCAAAGTGTTGACACCCGCAGGAATCACCGCCCCCTTCCGATTCGAATAGATGATGACGTTGGTTTGATCGCCTTCAGTCGTTGTCTGGACTTCCATATCGGCAAGAGCAGGATCTCTCACGATTTCGGCCGCCGAATTGTCCGTAGTCTTGAGTTGCAAATAGAGGCCGCCGATTTGAGTCGGGCTTTCGACCTGTAGGGTGGTCGCACCGCCGGCTTCATTCATCGTGAAGTCAATCTGATCAGCATACGGAGACAGCTTCGGGATCGGCTCGGCGTCACCGGTAAGAATGCGAAGCAAGTAGACGAGATCGCCGACGGTCAATGTGCGGCCGTCGTTATTGACATCTGAGGCCGCCACTTGTCCGGCAACGGAAATCGTGAAGACGGAGATTCCCCGGAGGAAGTAGTTGGTGTAGAGTACTGCGTCCGCAATTTCGTTGGCAGTGCCATTGAGATTCAGATCACCGCGCGCGTCAATCGAGTCCGCATCGATAATGCAGATCGAGCCATTGTGGAATTCGACACAACGCAACGGAATCTCCTTGTCTCCGACGAAGCATGTATCAGGGGCACCGACACCGTCGAGACGATTGGATTCCGGGTAGCCGACCTCATCAAACTCATCCCAGAGAAGCGCTTCAGGGTTATAAACGCGCCTGTCAACCAGCAGCGTATCGCCGCTGACCGACGAGACGCCGTTGTCACCGCAGTCATACCAGTAGAAGCTCAAGGGAAAGACCATTCCTTCAAAGGTGGCGTTCTGCGTGACCCGGAACATCATACCCACAATCACACCATCAGGATCAAATTGACTTGCCGGAGGATGGTGGGCGCCATTGTTGGCGTCGGCTAAAGCTACGAACCTGACCAATCCTGAAGGACAACTGGAACCAC
>CAIVAP010000069.1 GCA_903903945.1 uncultured bacterium
GCCAAGGTTGTTTTTGTAGACACCGAGCGTGACTCCTTCAACATTGATCTCAACCAGATACCTGCGGCCATCACCGATAGGACCAGAGCCATTGTGCCGGTTCATATTGCCGGTCTGCCGATAGACTTGCGGAAAATCGAATCGCTGCGTCGGAAGTACAAGCTCACAGTCATCCACGATGCCGCGCACGCACTGGGTGCAATCCATCAGGGCAAACCGGTCGGCTCCACCGCCGACTTCTCCTGTTTCTCGTTTTATGCCACCAAGAACCTGACCACGGGTGAAGGCGGCATGGTGGTCACCAACAGCCGAAGACACTATGACAACCTGCGAGTGCTTTCGCTACACGGGATGTCACGCGACGCTTGGAAACGATATTCCGGCAGCGGATCGTGGAAGTACCAAATCCTGCAACTTGGCTACAAATACAATCTCTCCGACATTAACGCCGCGATCGGATTGATGCAACTACGACGTTTCGAACAGATCCAGAAGCAACGTCGCCGCCTTGCGGAGATGTACCATCACTATCTCGCCGAGATCGATGAGTTGCTTTTACCAATTGAACCGGACGGAACGACGCACGCCTGGCATCTGTATATCGTCAAACTGCGTAACGGCGGCGAGCAGCGGCGCAACGAAGTCATCGAGAAGCTTCGGTCTCTTGGTGTCGGTACCTCCGTCCACTTCATTCCACTGTATCTGCAACCATACTACAAGAAGCATTACCATTACACGCGACGCGATCTGCCAAACAGCTACGCCCACTTCAAGTCGGTGATAACTCTGCCGTTCTATGTCGACCTCAAGGAAGACGAGATCAAGTATGTAGCGAAGTCTCTTAGTGGCGCTCTTCGAAGCGTTTAGGCGGGCGGAACAGAATCGTGAAGTGCATAATTCTGTCAGTTGAGAGTCCCAGCTGGATTGGTATGAGCGCGATCGGACTATCAGTCCTCGTGTTGTCTTTGGCGTTGACTCTTGTGCTTATGCGATTTCACGGGAGGTACGGCCTCGTGGATCTTCCGTCGGAGATCAAGATACATGCCTTGCCTACTCCCAGATCAGGGGGCATCGCCATCATGGCGTCTCTTCTTGTTGGCTGTGTGCTGTGCAGCCTGTTCGTCGATGCGGCGCAGATGCGCTTTCTCCTCTTCCTGTTGCCGGCGCTCTTGATATTTGCTGTTGGTCTATTCGATGATCTTTTCGACTTGGGTGCGCGTCTCAAACTCACACTGATTTGCCTTTCGGCTTTCGCCGTGACGATGCAGTTGCCAGGAGTCCCGGTGGGCTTTGCAATCATTCTCATCATTGTGACGGTTCTACTGACGAATGCGGTGAATCTTCTGGACGGCGCGAACGGTCTCGCTGGTGGAGTGATGTTGCTCTCGTTTGCGGCATTGGGAACGCTGTTTATCCTACACGACGATTGCCTCATGGCTGCAGTCTGCTTTCTTGCCGTTCCCGCCATTCTCGGATTTCTCATATTGAATCTTGGTGGGCGCATCTTCATGGGGGACTGCGGTTCTCTGATGTTGGGATTTCTCGCGGCTACCGCCGTCGTGCGTGCTTATCCTTGTGGCATTCGCGTTACGTTGGGAGCAATCGTTTGCTCAGCCGTGCCACTCCTCGACTTGTGTTTCGTGATTGGCCGACGCATTTACCTGGGAGTGCCGGTTTTGTCAGGCGACCTCAATCATGGTTACAATGTCCTGATGAGACGGTTTGGCAGCCTGAGATTAGTGCTTGCTGTATACTACATCGCCACCATATTGTCAGCAGTTTCTGGACTACTGATCGCAGGAGGATGACTTGAGTACAAGAACGCTGGTTCCCATTACGCGTCCGACTCTACCGAAGCTGGGAGCAATCCAGCCGCAACTGAAAGAAATTCTTGCCAGCGGGCAGCTTACAAACGGGAAGTACGTTCGCGAATTCGAGCATCGCTACGCCGAAAAATATGGCATCAAGCACACGGTGGCTATGTCAAGCTGCACCGATGGTTTGACCTGGGTGATGAAGTATTTTCCCGAGGGGGAGATCATTCTGCCCAGTTTCACTTTTTGTGCCACCGGCAATGCGGCCCATCTGGCGGGACACAAACTGGTTTTTGCCGACTGCGATCCCCGAACCTGCAATCTTGATCCGGATGAAGTCGCGACAAGGGTTTCCTCTCGAACGCAAGCTATTGTGGCAACGTATGTTTATGGCAATCCCCCTGATTTGACCCGATTGTCGGCGCTGGCGCGCAAACATCGAGTCAAGCTAATCCTTGACGCTGCGCATGCAACCGGCGCGGTCTACCGCGGCAAGTACGCCGGATCACTGGCGTGGGCGGAGGTGTTCAGTCTTACTCCCACCAAGGTACTCTGTTGTGGAGAGGGAGGCATAGTGGCCACGTCCGATGGCAAGCTTGCCGAATTCTTGAAACTGGCTCGCGAATATGGCAATCCAGGTGACTACAACACGCGATTTGTGGGAACCAACGCAAGGATGGAGGAATTCAATGCCATTCTTGGACTGGAGGGCCTCAAGCAGATAGACCGCTTCATTGCGGCTCGCAATCGTTTGGCTCGACGCTACACCTCGGCCCTAAAGCAATGTCCGGGGATTTCCATTCCGCTTATTGAACCGGACTGCCTGTGCACCTACAAGGATTACACTATTATCGTAGACCCGGATGTCGTGCCATTTGACCGCGACCGTCTCGCGGAGTACCTAATTTCTTGTGGAATCGAGGTTCGCCGTTATTTCTTCCCGCCTCTGCATCGACAGAAGGCCTTCGTTGATCTCGGTTATGGGAATGCCAGGCATCTGAAGAACACAGACTACCTGTCGAGAAACTGCCTGTCCCTGCCGATGTTTTCTCATATGACCGTGAAAGACATAGACCTCGTCGCCAACACCATTCACGAGTTTTCCTCCGGGATGAAATCAACCTCCGGTTCACCGCCCGCCCTCTTGAGGCGGCGTCGATAGCGTTCTTGTCAATTGCATCTCCTTTGCCTTTTGACTTGATCTTCGTGCTCCTTCCAGCAGATACAGTGCCCGCAGTCTTGAGTTGAATTCGCGAAAAACAAGATGAAATGGATACGTTACACCGACAAACCCTTTTAGCCAGGTTTTGTACGCGACACTCAGATTAGTGTTCGCGCGTCTGAACCCGAATTTCTTGATGAGAAAACTTTGTATGTTCGTTGGATGGTGGATGGTTTTGAATCCGTCGTTCACATACTTCACCTGAGCTTCATTCAGATAATGTTCATTCATTCTATAGATAAGCGAATACGAGGCGTATGACTTTTGATGATCTTCGCAGACTCGTATCGTAGAATAACTTGCTTCCTCTGTGCCGAAAATGAAATTCTTGGAATAACCGATGAATTTCCCTTCGTGGAAGATTCCCCAGTAATGAACAATATCACTGTAATCCTGCTCTATTGTCGTCCTCAAACGGAACTGCCTGATCTCATCTTCAGTAAATCTGTGGCTCTTCATCGCCTCGGCATTAACAACCGGGCCGTTATCTGCCACATATTTCGCCTCAACTCTTTCTGCATGACAGTGCCCCAATCCTTTCCTGATTTCCCACCTGGTCTTTTTCTCGCTTGCCTCTGCGGGCCGAAAAGCATCGCAGATCACTGCGTACCAATCATCACTCTTCCCATCCCCGAATCCGTCAGTCCATCTTATGAGAAGCCCCCCAAGTTCTCGAAGCAAATCTTCAGCTTCTGCCGACTGTAGGAAATGGCCATGTGAAGCTGGGCCAAAGGGAAACACCATATTTCGATCACATATCCACATCTGATTGCCGTGAATTCGGTACTTGGGACCTGTCCTATCAAACAAGTCCATGAACCTACACAGATACTGCTCCATCGACTCAAACATAAGCATTCTGAACTAACGCGTCAACCGTCCGAGAAGTTTCCTCAGAATCTTTCCCCGCGAGAGTACGGCAGTATTGATAATCCAGCTGTAGATACATTCCGCTTGAACAAAAAAACCTTGACAGTGAGGGCTGCGCCGGATTACTTGGCGCGTTGCGTGTTATCGCACGATTACCGTGGGCGATTAGCTCAGATGGTTAGAGCGCCTGCTCGACACGCAGGAGGTCACCGGTTCGATTCCTGTATCGCCCACCATTTCTTGCCTCGGTCGAAGAGGCTATTTTTTATAAGGTTGGTTTAGGCAATGGCATTAGAAATCAAGTTCCCTGATGGCTCGTCAAAAGAGTTCCTCGACGGTTCCACCGGCTACGATATCGCGAAATCCATCTCCGAGCGACTGGCTCAGGACGCACTCGCGGTTTCGATCGACGGTGTCGTCAAAGACATCAATGTTCCGCTGAAATCCGGCGGCCAAATTCAAATTCACACGTTTGACTCACCGATCGGCAAGAGCGTTTTCTGGCATTCCTCCGCGCATGTCATGGCGCAGGCAGTCAAAGAACTTTATCCCGGCACTAAGCTCGGCATCGGCCCCGCGATCGAAGAAGGGTTCTATTACGACTTCGATGTTGCCAAGCCGTTTACGGACGAAGACCTCGCACTCATCGAAAAGCGGATGAAGCAGATCATCGAAGGGAAACATCGTTTCCAGCGGGAGGAAATCTCTCGCGAGGAAGCCATTCGCCGCGCCAAGCAGGAAGGCGAAGAGTACCGGTTGGAGATTATCGATGGTCTGGAAGGCGAGTCCATCATTTCGTATTATCATCACGATACTTTTAGTGATCTCTGCCGGGGACCGCATTTGCCCTCAACCGACAAGATCAAGGCCTACAAGTTACTTTCAGTTGCCGGCGCTTACTGGCGGGGTGATGAGCACAACAAAATGTTGCAGCGCATTTACGGCATCGCTTTTCCCAAAAAGGCGATGTTGGACGAGTATCTGACTCGACTGGAGGAAGCCAAGAAGCGCGACCACCGCAAGCTCGGCAAAGAACTCGGGCTGTACACAATCACCGAGGAAACCGGCGGCGGTCTACCGCTCTGGTTGCCCAAGGGCGCTCTTATGCGGCACATTATAGAGAACTACTGGAAGGACATGCACCTCACTCACGGCTACCAATTGGTGATGTCGCCGCATATTGCGCGGCTCAAGCTGTGGGAGACCTCGGGACATACGAGTCATTATGCTGAGAGCATGTACTCGCCGATAGACGTCGACAACGAGAAGTACCAGATCAAGCCGATGAACTGCCCATTCCACATTATGATGTACAAGCAAGGTGTCCATTCGTATCGGGAGTTGCCGATCCGCTGGGCGGAGCTTGGCACCGTTTATCGCTACGAGCGTGGTGGCGTGCTGCATGGGCTATTTCGTGTCCGCGGTTTTACTCAGGACGATGCGCACATTTTCTGTACGCCGGACCAGCTTGAAGATGAGATTATCGGCGTACTCGATCTGACCAAAGAGATACTTGGCGCGTTTGGCTTCTGGGATTACCAGATTTACTTATCCACCCGTCCTACCGGCGCGATCGGTGAAGCTGAGCGTTGGGTGCAGGCGGAGGCATCGTTGCGTAAGGCCTTGGAGCTACGAAACTTGAAGTATGACGTCGATGAAGGCGGGGGCGCGTTTTACGGCCCCAAGATCGATATCAAAATTCGCGACGCCATGGCGCGTGTCTGGCAGTGCACAACTGTACAGTTTGACTTTAACCTGCCGGAACGCTTTGATCTGTCGTATATCGATTCAGATGGCGTGCACAAACGGCCGTATATGGTTCATCGTGCGATTTTCGGCTCTCTGGAGCGTTTCTTCGGTGTGCTGATTGAGCATTTCGGCGGTTTCTTCCCGCTTTGGATCGCTCCTATACAGGCGAAAGTGTTGCCAATTACTGACAGACAGCATGACTACGCGACGAAAGTAACCGAGCAACTGAAGGCAGCCGGTATCCGTGTCGAGCTTGACGCCCGCCCCGAAAAGGTCGGCTACAAGATTCGCGAAGCCGAGACGCAAAAAATCCCCTATATGATGATTTGCGGTGATAAAGAGGTCGAAAGCGGAAAAATCGCGTTGCGGCGCCATGGCGAGGGAGATTTGGGGGCAATTTCGGTCGCGGATGCCATCGATCGGCTTTCCGCCGAGATCAAGAGCCGCGCTTTGCCCACGAAAATGACGTCATAGAGCCGTGGACGAAGGGGAGATTTTTTGCTTGGCAAATCCATCGCCGTCATATATAATAACAAGCTAAATGGAGATGCTTTGTCTTCGTAAACGTAACCCGTTATGGGAGGTGTCGATATAAGCAAGAGAAAGCCTGAGATCAGAGTGAATGAAATGATTCGCATCCCCGAGGTGAGGGTCATCGACCATGAAGGCCAGCAA
>CAIVAP010000070.1 GCA_903903945.1 uncultured bacterium
GCCTGGATAGGCTACCGCCATTTTGACTCCGGCCTCGACAGCGCCGCGAGCCACCGCCTCGTTTCCGGAAAGAAGTACTTTCATACTTGTCTCACACTAGGGAATAAGGAAATTGCATTCAGACACATAAACAACCAGACCACGTCACCCGCCGCCCTTTTCAAAAGCCGCGAGTTGCTGTGAATCAATTCACGAAAATAGCGCATTGGCGCGACTCCGGCAACCGCTTTTTCTGCAAGCGATTCTGGTGGCAAATGCCTTCGGGAAACGTTACATTGTTAGTACGTTTCCGTGTGGTGACGACCTTGACGCCCGGTCGTAAATAAGGTGGTTGACGACCGGCGGTCGAGTCAGGAAGACAAATACGCGCAGAAATATCACACTGTAATCAAGCGAGAGATTGAGATGAGAAGTCGGAGAGTTTTCAAATTACTGAAAGGCGCAGGAGTCACCGAGCCGGAAACCGGCGCGAAGAAAGCCAGACAGCGGTCGGAGATTGATGATCGCTACAAATGGCGGCTCGACCACATGTACGAGTCCGATGATCAGTGGCGTCTCGATCAGACCAAAGTTAAGGAGATGATCGGCATAGTCCCGTCGTTTCAGGGCAAACTCGCTGAGTCGGGGGAAACGCTTTTCAATTGCCTCGATCACCGTGACCAAACTTCAATTCTCTTCTACAAGCTCTATGTCTATGCCCATCTCAGACTTGATGAAAACAATCGAGCCAGCCATTATCAGGCGATGAGTGACGAAATTGCCGCTCTCGCAACCCGGTTTGGCGAGGCTGGGTCTTTTATCACACCTGAGATTACCGCCATTTCGGATGACCTGCTCTCGAAAATGAAAACGGATTTTCCGCGTCTGACTCTGTACGATCACCATTTGGACGAGATGCGCCGTTTACGGGCACACATTCTCTCTCCCAGCGAGGAAAAGCTGCTGGCGTTGGCGGGAAATGTAACACGCGGACCGTCGCAGATCTTTCGCATGATTGATGACGCCGATATCAAGTATGGCGACATCACTGACGAAAACGGCGACAAGGTCGCATTGACCAAACAGCGCTATTCTGATTTTCTCGAATCCAAAGACCGTAGCGTTCGCAAAGAGGCAATGGAAGCGTTCAGTGCCGCCTATAAGACTTACCTCAACACTCTCGGCGCCACGCTGTCGACTTCAATTTACAAGGACCTGTACGTCTCGCGAGCACGCAAGTATTCCACCTGCCTGGAGGCATCGCTGGATTCCGACAATATCCCACAGGCAACCTACCGGAATCTCGTTGATACCGTGGATGCTCATCTCGGAGTACTGCACCGTTACGCCGCTTTGCGCAAGCGCATTCTCGCCGTGGACGAACTGCACCCCTACGATCTGTTTGTTCCGCTGGTACCGGATGCCAAGATGAAGATCGCATATGATGAAGCGGTAAAATTGATTGGCGAAGGACTTCAGCCGCTCGGCAAAGAGTATGTCGAGAATCTGCTGAAGGCGGTTGAGTCGGGTTGGATTGATGTTTATGAAAGCGAGGGCAAAGGCTCGGGTGCCTATTCCTGGAGTACCTACGCTGTGCATCCGTATGTTTTGATGAATTATAATGATACGCTGGACAACATGTTCACGCTGTCCCACGAGTTGGGACACGCCATGCACTCATACTATTCCAAAATTGGGCAGCCTTACATATACTCCGGGCATTCGATCTTTACTGCCGAAGTGGCCTCGACGACCAACGAAGAACTGTTGATGCATTTCATGCTTGAGCGCGCCAAAGACAAGGATCAGCGCGCCTACTTGCTTAGCTATTATCTCCAACAGATAGTGGGAACGTTCTTTACGCAGGTGCTGTTTTCCCAGTTTGAAGATCAGGTTCACCGCGAGGTCGAGGAGGGCAAACCGCTTTCTTCAGACGTGTTCCGCCAGATTTATCGCAAAATCTACCAGAAATTCTGGGGTCCAGAGCTGGTGCTCGATGAATACTCCGATATCAATTGCCTGCGCATTCCCCACTTTTATCGCTCGTTTTATGTCTACCAGTATGCTACCAGCTACTCGGCAGCGACCTACATCGCCGAACAGCTTCTGGCCGGCAACCGCGGACAGTTGGAACGCTACCGGGGCTTCCTGAAAGCGGGCGAATCAAAATACCCGATCGAGGTTTTGGCGGATGCCGGTGTCGACATGACCAAGCCGGGTGCGATCGAGGCCACGGCGAAGCTTTTCGGGCGGCTGGTCGACCAACTGGAGCAGTTGTTGGCTACTTAGTGCCATAGCAACTATTATTTGCTAATGATATTGAACAAGTCGTAGCCCAGCTCGTAGCCCACCCAGCGGGTGGGTTCAGGTATCTACTGCCAGGTCTATCCCGATCAGATCGCTCGCCCCTATCGGCATTCGCATAATAGAGATGGCAGCCATGAGCAAGAAAGCCCACCCCCTTGGGAGTGTTGAAAAACCTCGAAGTTGTCATTGCGAGGAGTCATGGTGAGTGGAGGTGTGGGGAGGCGATGACGACGAAGCAATCTGCGCGCCCGCATCTGGATAGCGTAAATCGAGATTGCTTCGTCGTGTTCCCACCCCACATCGGCACCCAGCACTCCTCGCAATGACACGGTTTGGGCTTTTTCAACAGTCCCGCTTGGTGGAGTACTGATGTAGCCCAGCTCGTAGCCCACCCAGCGGGTGGGTTTGGGTATCTGCTGCCAGGCCTATCCCGACCAGATCGCTCGCCCTCATTGGCATTCGCATAATGGAGATAGCAAGCATGAACAAAAGGAACCTGCCCGACCTGAGTATAACAATTCAGGCCCAAAGACCGGCATAAGGTTCGACTTTCGACCACCATTCTGTCGGCGAAATGATGGTAATTGGCAGCGTCACCAGCTTGTGTCTGAACTTGAGTATGGAACTCCAGTTCCGGGTGCAGAAAGTATCGCAGCGGTAAATGATAGCATCACAGATCAGAAGGCGATCCTGAAGATCAAGGAGGCAGTCTAGCTGGCTGGTGAAATATCGCCACCAATACGTCCGCGAAATCGATCTTGAGACCGGTCGGACTCTCCCCCCAGTCCGGCCGGTCTCAAGATTCCAAGACTAACCATGTGCAAAGGATGTCCTGATACTCACTGTAAAATATGTCTTGATATAGAACACCCGCGTGGTTGCCCGATTTGAGGCCACCCGCCGAAAGGAGGCAGCCCCACCCGTCATGTCCTATCAGCAGCAGGCATGCGACAAATGTAAAAGGCGAGACCGAGTGTCTCGCCTTTTACAAGGGGAGGTTTATGTAGTGTCAGTCCGCACTCAAATTGTTCTGGGCCGGATTCTCGCGCTCGGGAATCCAGTTCAGGGAATAAGTAAACTTGTTACGAAACAACAGCGCCATGTTGCGGAACGGCTGCAGATCTCTGGCGCAATACATCTTATCGTTGATCTGGTTTACCACCGCGAAGCTGTCGCCGTAGATTTCGATCGTGCGATCGCGGAAGACCTGCGGATTTAACTCGACGAATTCCAGGAGCGTCAAGAGCGAGGCGTATTCGCACTCTTCCGGACTCCCGGAAAAGCGAGTGCGAAAGAGAATGCCGGCATCCGGAATCGAAAACGACAGCACGGCGTTATTATGACCGTCGGCGCGTTTGTCCATAACCTTCGTGTAGAAATAGCATTCCATCCGAGTCCTCCAAGTCATTCCGGCACTAAGGGAAGCAAAGTCTGTGCCGCAGGAAAAGCCCCCATAGGCGCCCTGTTCAATTTGTGACCAGAAGGCTGCCCCAATCATAACATGTTATCAATGTGCGGATTATCTGTTACAAATTAAGATGGTATGTACGGGCGTCTCCCAACACTTCACTTCCCGCCAACCTCACCACTGCAATACGATTCACACTTGTTGCAGTACACCTGAGAACTACACATAGAACCCACCCGACGCTTCGCTTTGGGTGGGCTACCGAACTACCGAAGTTTCAGAGGGGGATTCCGACGTCGCAACCGCCACTACATCACAATATTACCGGCGATCTTGCGATGTTCCTGCAGCGCAAACCTGTCGGTCATGCCGGCGATATAGTCCTTGACCACTAACTTCGGCGGCTCGCTGTCGCAGCGCAGGCGATATTTGTCTTTGAGTAGCGTCCGGTCGGAGAGATAGGCTTCGAACAAATCGGAGACAACCTTCTTGGCGATGGCATTCATAGCGACCAACGTCGGGTGACGATACAAGCGGTCAAAGAGGAACTTCTTGAGTTGTCGTCCAGCCGTTACGACTTCCGGTGAGAACTCGACGATGTTTTCTTTGCGTTCAACCACGTCTTCATAGCGCTGCAAGTTGAATTGCCCGATTCGAGATACCGTATTGCTGAGCAAATCCGACACCGCCCAGTCGATCAACAACCGGATCAAGTGATAGTGTCGCTTCTTCGGAGGAAGATCGCCAAATTGCTGCACTGATTTCTCGAAGAGCCGCTTGAGTATCGGCACCAACATCAGTTCTTCCAACGTGAGTATGCCGGAGAAATAGCCGTCATCAAGATCATGCGCATTGTATGCGATTTCGTCGGCGAGATTGACCAGTTGTCCTTCCAGCGATGCCCGCAAATGCGGTTCGAAACTGGACTCGACCGGCAAGTCATAATCGGTCTCGTGTTTGACGATCCCTTCGCGCGTTTCATAGGTCAGATTCAACCCCGCGAAATGCGGATAGCGATCTTCCAGCAAGTCAACCGCCCGCAGCGACTGGGCATTGTGATTAAAGCCGCCGTCATTTTCGAGTATTTCCTGCAACGCCGCTTCCCCCGCATGCCCAAACGGCGGATGACCGAGGTCATGCACCAATGCGATTGCTTCCGATAAGTCCTCATTCAAACGCAGTGTCTTGGCGATCGTGCGAGAAATCTGCGCCACTTCCATCGTATGCGTCAACCGAGTGCGGAAATGATCATCATCAGGCGCGGCAAACACCTGCGTCTTGTGCTTGAGTCGACGGAATGACGCTGAATGGATGATGCGGTCGCGGTCGCGTTGGAATCGGGTACGATAGGGGTGCTCCGGCTCCGGGTAGAGGCGTCCGCGCGACCGAAGACTGAGCACGGCATACGGCGCCAGATATTCGACTTCGTGAGCTTCAAGCATCTCGCGAGTCGTCATGATCGAGTTCATCTACCGGGCATACCTCAGTCCAAACCGATGCGTTCCTCCCAAATATACATTATCGCGGAAGCCATAATCAAATATCAAACCGCCGACGCCCAAAGAAAACCCGCCGCTGATCTCGGTTGGTTCGGCTGCGAGACCAAAATGCAGCGAGAACTCCTTGGTGACATTCACCTCCTGACCAACGAAGAATCGATCGCGCACGTGTTCTTCGAGATGCTGTGTGAGATAGAATGAGAAGGCGTCAGAAAAGACGTAGGATACGGATATCTCACTAATTAGCGGCAGTGACTGCGAACCCGATTTGTAATGTGGTCGGTTGACATTGCGCGCGACGGCGCCCACCGCCACTGCTTCGTGTGCATACCAGGCAACACCAAGGCTCAATGCCGTCAAGCCAAGGCTGCGATAGCCGCCGGCGTATTCCACACGCAGGTAGTTTGCCGATGCCCCGACTCGCAAGCGATATGGCAGGCCGACGGATGCGGCAAGCAAGTAGCTCCGCTCCCAGTAGTAGTCCGATCCGGTCAACTGCGTAAAGCCGACAGTTAGCGAGAACGTCTTGCGGTTAATGGAAGCGGCTCCAGAGACGAGTTGAAAATCGGACAGGTTGTACAACCGCGACAGCGACAAGTCGACGCCGATCTTGCCCGAGATTCTCAAGGCCGGGTTGGTGTAGAGATCCAGCGACGACGGTTTGTGCAAATTGACACAGCCCGCTTTCGCAAACGACTGCACCGAACCGGACGGATACTCGAAAGCGGCGGAAGCGGACTTCGTTCCGATCAGCAGGACTAACAGCAGCATGAGGATTGACCTATTTTGCATCTGCCACCGCAAAACCGATCTTCCGGCTGAAGGTTCTGCCATCGTCAACTTCGATCATCAAGATATAGGCGCCCGGTGGTAACGACCCATACTGCTCCGACTGACCGTCGTAGAAGGAGTCCCCGGTTGACATCGGGAGAGAGTTCGCGATTGTCCAATGCCTCCTCCCCGCCAGATCGAACACTTCTATGACGAACACAGTCGCGGGAGGACAACTGACGTGATAGCAAAGTCGCTCTCCCGAACGGGGTGAGAATACCCGATTTGCCAGCGTGACGTTGATCTCCTCAGTGAATTCGCTAGTGACTGAATTGGCCGCGCATGGCGTCGAGCCTGAGGCGGATGTCGAAACATACCAACTCCGCGTCGAACCGGTCTGCTTTTCGTTCAACTCCATCGAATGATTTCCATCACCAACCTCTTTGAATGTCAGGCTGTCAGAAAAAACTCCGTTGTTGTCTCGCAGAATCACAACATCGCCGGAGTTGTTCAGACTGGCCCAGTTGCTCGGCTCTATGGCCGGACAATCACTGCCGTAATATGATCCAAACGCAGCCGAATCCTGAGCCAGAACCACGTATTGCCCCGGCGACACCGGCACATCTTGTTCGATGATATACTGGTGTAACGAATCGCCGATCATCCAACCGTGCAAATCAATGACCCTGCTCGTTACGTTCTTTAACTCTACCCATTCGGTTTCCAGAGTTGTCTGCGGATTGGCGAGGAATTCGGTGACAATGATTTCGCCGGTCAACGGTCCGACTGAAAATGTAGCGCGACTCACATTGTTAGCGACGTTGTCGTCAGCGTTAAGTGCGCCGATCACGGCATTATATCCACGCGCGAATGGGAGCGATATCCTGAGCACCAACGAGTCTCCGACAGCAATCGCGTCGATCGCCAGCTGTTCGATCAATTCCGTATCTTCGGCAACACTGTCTAAGTCCAGGTCATGATACAACCGAAATTCGGATGCCGGCGATGTCTGACAGCCGCAATTCCTGATAGTGATCGCAAGCGCGACTGAGGCTGAATCAACGGCGGACTCAACCACAATGCCACCGTCCGCGAGACAGAGATCGTTTCTGGGCAGCAAGGGATGGATGCTATTTTCGCGACACGGGGTCGAACCTGCGACGGAGGTACTGACGCTCCAGCGTCGACCTGACACAGTATCCCGCTCATCCAATTCGACCGATTGATTGTTGTCACCCAATTCTCGAAAAGTCAGGCTGTCTGAGATCACGCCATTGTCGTCAAGCAGAATGATCACATCGCCGGCGTTATTGAGATTGCTCCACTTACTCGGCTGTATTGCCAGGCAATCTTCTCCGTAAAAACGGCGAAATGCCGCCGTGTCTTGAGCAATCACAAAGTATTGCCGTGGCGAAACGACTACGCTCTGTTCAAAGCCGTATTGATGTTGCGCATCGCCGATCATCCAGCCGCGCAAATCAATGCCCCTGCTCGAAGCGTTTTTCAACTCTACCCATTCGGTCTCCAGAGCCGCCTGGGGATTGGCGAGAAATTCGGTGATAACGATTTCGCCGGTCAGCGGTCCGACTGAAAATGTAGCGCGACTCATATTGTTAGCGACGTTGTCATCGGCACTGAGTATTCCGATTGCGGTATGATATCCGCGCGCAAATGGGTGCGATATCTCGATAACCAGCGAATCACCGGTTGAAATTGCCGGGACAGGTGACTGCTCGATAGATTCTCCGTCGTCCGCCAGGCTGTCAAAATCACGATCATCATATAGTCTCAACTCCGAGTTGAGCGACGTGAGATAGCCGTAGTTCCTGATCGGCATGACAAAATGCACCGGCTCCTGATCGGAAGCCGCGCGGATGGTGATACCGGAAACGAAGCCGATGTCGTTTCGTGGAGGAAGCTTTCGAAGACTATTGAGGCGACAAGGCGTAGCGCCGGAGCTGTCGCTTGACTGATAGAACAGTGACGCAAACGCCCCGGCGGTCGAGTCCTCATCACGCTCCCAACTAAATCCGACTTCCGGACTGCCACTGTACTGCACACTGTCCGAAAAAGACCCCAAGTCATTCTCAACGATGATGATATCGCCGAGATTGTCGAGACGGTGCCAGCCCTGGGGTTGAACCACCGCGCAATCGGTGGAGCCGAAATGATTGATAAAGGCAGCTGTGTCCTCGCAAACGATCACCCGCTGCGATGGTGGTACGGTGACGTTGGTATCAATCGTGTAGCGCCGCGACACATCCCCTACCGCGAACCCTTTGAGACCAACGGGATAGGCAGCGACATTCTTCAACTCGATCCACTCACAGTCCAGCCGGTCGTCCGGATTGGGCACAAATTCGTTGATGACCAGTTCGCGGAAGAGATGTCCAAATCCAAATTCAAAAGAGAGGATATTGTCGGTGGAATCGGCATCGGAGGGTAGCTGCAGGATCAACCGCTTGCGACCGGACGACTCACGATACTCGCGTACAAGAGAGACGACCGAATCCGGCAAAATTGCCTGCAAAGCTATCGAGTCGACCGAATCACCGCTTGACAGTCCCCCCGAGAAATCACGGTCGAAATACGAGAGCAGAATCACGGGCTGAGATTCTTTCAATCCTCGGTTGGCTATGCGCACTGACAGAATGATCGGTTGTGACGTGTCCGACGGTGTGATGACACCCGAACTGTTCGTCACAATAGCCAAGTTATTGTCAGGCGGAATCAACGAATTGACTCGCCCGGGAGTCGAGCCGGAGAGCGCTTTGCAAACCCCGAAGTTGTCAGTATTCGCCGGCTTGAAAGGATTGATTCTCTCCAGCGTCACGCCATCCGGCTGGGGCGTTGACCAGATGACCGTTTCGCGATAGCTGGCGGAAGACATAAACAGAGTAATCGTGTCGCACGTGTTGCGCAGTGATATCTTGGCCGTTAGCAGTAGGTAGTTTTCATTCGGAGCATCGCCCCAGATTCCGGAACCGTTACCCCAGATCGATTCGAATGAGGTTAGACCGGGACCAGCGATCGGCTTGCGCGACAGCACCGCAAAAGCGCCGGCCGTCATAATTGTTCCGGCAAGAAAGCGTGTCGTGTCACCGCCTTCGATGATGCAGTAGTCCGACAGTTCAACGGCGTCGACACCGGTATTGTGTAGTTCAATCCATTCCAGCACCGTCTCGGAACCGGGTTCGTTCGCCATGATTTCATTGATGATCACGGCTCCCTGCGCAGAATTATAGAGAGCGACGCACAGGTATAGCGAAGCTATGGAGAGGCAAATATGGGATTTCAGTTTATCCGCCACCTTGTTCACAAGATAGCGACAGATAGTTCGATTTGCAACCGTTCTAACGGATAATTTGCTGGATTATATGGCTTATAAAAAAAGAGGGCCGAAGTCTTACCTTCCGCCCTGTTACTCCTCTTTTGATCCCCGCCCTTTTCTATTGTTTCTTATCGGCAACCTGTTTCGACTCATAACACCTCCCCGTCAAATGTTTCGCTTTCGAAACACAAGAGTCTACATGGCAAAATCACAATTGACTCGTGCCTCCCAGACATCAAGCCGTTGTCGATCAAAGAGATACTTGGTCTGTGCCTTTACCCACAAAGAAAAAGCCTTGAGGCGCGTCAGCTTCTGCCCTACAGCGAAGTGAAAATAGTCGTTGGAGGACCGGCCAAGGTTCGGATTGTAATACTTGAGCGTGACAGTCGCGGCCAGATCGTGAAACACCTGCCATAGCAGATCGGCTCTGATGCTAAAAGGCGAAGTTGGCGCCCCGGACCGCACACGTCGCTCGAATTTCCACTGGCTCTCAACCTCGACGGAGCGACTGATCGGAGATTGTGTTGACAGCGACACCAGACGGCGACTACTGCTATCGGCGGTCAGATCGAAATTCTCCCAGATCGCCCGAGCTATGATCCTGTTACGGGTGCCGGCAAATCTGTCCATTACTAGACTCGCCTTGGCAGCGGCACAGCGACGATTATCCAGCCGGTTGTTCCAACGCACAAGCGACACCCCGATGTCAACGTCATCAACAATTTCCATCGTCGATGACGTCGCCAGACCCACACGACCGGCACGTTTATCGCGGTAGCTGAAGTCGGTGCCGTCAATCGAGAGTTCCTCGTAGTCAGAGTACGCATACCCACCTGACTGCAGATTTTGATAGCCCCGGGCATAGCTGAAGAAAGTGAAATCCTGACGGATTTGGCGGCGCTCGATTTCCGCTTGATACACATGCGCTGCTGACGAGCCCAATCCAAATGACGATTCACCCGACAGGGTCAACGTTCTGGCCGAAAAGCGAAAGTAAGGCGCAAAGTATTCCTGGTGCTGTTTGGTGTCGCCGTTGCGACCGAGCTGCTGTCGGAGGAGAACGACCCCCGCAGAGCGCTTGGATCGTCCGATTTCGACGAAAGACCCGATAGCTGTTCGGTAGAAATCCGCGCCTTCGATATCTGAGAGCAATAGGCCGGTCTGAATGGCGCCAAGGCGTTGCCGAATCAAAATGCCGTTGTGCCGATTCTTGATCGGCAACCTTAGACTTGACCCAAAATCGTTGTCCTCATGCAACTGAGTGTGATAGGACCCCAACCCCTGTGTGACACCTTGTCCAAGGCGCATGTCGTAACTGCCCAAAATCACTTCGCCACCGGAATGTTTGTAGCGCAACGAGCGCGAGCGGAAGAGTAGCTGCTTTTGGTTGCGAATCTCGAATGATAGATTAAGGCGCAGCTTCCCCCACTCGCACGCAAATCGGTCATAACGCACGAAAGCCAGCTCTTTCTCGAGCTTCTGCTGGAGGGATCCGTGATAGCTCAGGCGCAATCGAGACTTCCCGCTGTCGAAAGCGGCGACCGTATCCGCGCTTTCCAGTCTGATGGTTTCGTCTGTGAGAATGTCGTCGTAGGGTGAGCCGAGGAAACTCTCCATCAGCAGCAGATAGTCATCGTAGGTGATTTCGCCCTCTTCCAACGCCTGATCAAGCTGATCGAGAGTAGTGTAGGTACTTTCGTGGAAATAGACCGGTGTAGTGGCGTAGATATGCACGTCAGCACAGAGCAGAATAACTAGCCCGATGAAGATTGCCCGTTTTTTCGACATCATCCCATGAGGTTATACTTTTTCAACTTCCGATATAGTGTCCGCTCGCCGATGCCCAAAAATGCTGCCGCCTTCTTGCGATTGCCATCCACTTTTGCCAATGTTTCGCGGATCAGTCTCTCCTCCATCTCCTCAAGGTCACCACCAACCGTGAGCGGATGGACCTCCTGCCCTTCACCATCGTCGAAATGCTTGCCGATCAGCTTCTTCATCTCCATAACCTCATTAGCCAGATTAAGCAACGCCTGATATATCAGCCGATAACCCGATTCCTCGGTTTTGACATTGGTAACCACCGGCAATGAACGATCAGCAACAGCGTGCTTATCAAGCAGCGACGCCACCGTCTCGCGACTGATTTCCCCCTGCGGCTCCGTAATCAAAAGACGCTGCAGGAAATTCGTCAGTTCTCTGACATTGCCTGGCCAGCCATACTTGAGCAGCAAGTCGGTCGCGTCGGGACTAAAACCAATTCCCTTTTTATGGCGCCCGAGGAAATGCGCTATCAGCGGCAGAATATCCTCTGGACGTTCAGCGAGGCGAATCAACTGGATATTGATTACGCCGAGCCGGTAATACAGATCAGCGCGGAAATTGCCCTCTTCAACGTCGGCCTCCAGATCGCGATTTGTGGCCGCGATAATGCGCACGTCAACGGTAACAGCCTTTCTGCCACCCAGGGGAGTGAATGTTTTCGTCTCAATAGCGCGCAGCAGTTTCGCCTGCAACCGAGGATGCATCTCACCGATTTCGTCGAGAAACAGTGTACCCTTATGCGCATGCTGTAGCAGGCCGGGTTGCTTGCCGTCGGCCCCGGTAAACGCACCCTTTTCGTAGCCGAACAATTCCGACTCCAGAAGTGTGTCAGGTATGGAAGCACAATTGATTGATACGAATTCGTTGTCTTTGCGCGGCGAATTTTCGTGCAACGCACGAGCGACTAATTCCTTGCCAGTCCCCGATGGACCGGTCACCAGAACGGAAATGTCGGTCGGCGCTACTTGTTGAATGCGAAGCGCAGCATCGCGAAGATTCTTGGAGTGACCGACGATTCCGGCGTTGTCCAGCAGATAGCGGATACCGATTGCATCGCGAATGCTTTGTTCAATTTCCCCCAGCGACAGCGCCGAATCGATCAATTGGTCAACCGATACATCCGCAATTGCCCGGCGACTGGTCAGCAAGAACACATCGGTCAATGGCGATAGACGGTTGAGCTTTCGCAGAAACGGCACGGCTTCCATCTCGTGCGATTCAAAGTCAAGCAGGACAAACTTCTGCGCCGGCTTTGTCAGAAAACTCAGCGCCTCGCTTAGTCCATCAACAATTTCGATTTGCAGGTCAGTCCCTTTAGGCCATGAGGCGCATATCTGTTCTATCAACTTATCGCCTTTGATAGCGAGCATTTTCTTTTCGGCAATCATCGCCGCCTCCGCTTTCTCGGAGTCTGCATCGTTCTCGTCCGGTTTCCCGGAGTCTGTGTCGTTTTCGGCCGGCGCTTGATAGGTCGCGTGTCTTCCACCACCTTTAGGTCAATCTCACCCGATTCCAGTGAGACTCTGACGACTTGCACTCTGACCTTGTCCCCCAATCGCAGACTACGCCGCGAACGCTTACCAATCACTTCAAACTTTTCAAGATCAGCAGTATAGTAATCATCATCCAAGGTCGACAATCGCACCATTCCTTCAGCCCCGACGTCAACAATGCGAACAAAAAATCCGAACCCGAGCATGCCGCTGATTACACCATCGTACACCTCTCCGAGTTGCCGCGACAGAAACTCCGCCTGTTTGATCGCCAGCGTTTCGCGCTCGGCCTGCATGATCACTATTTCCTGTTCCGAGCAATGCTTGCCGGTCCGCGTCAGCGAGGATTTCAGCGCCGCACCTTTGGCGGGATTGTACTCGCCACGAAGCACCTGCCTCAGGATGCGATGTACGATCAGATCGGGGTAGCGACGAATCGGCGACGTAAAATGCAGATATGACGCAAACGCCAATCCGAAATGCCCGATATTTTCGGGCTGATAGTACGCCTTCTGCATCGAACGAATTAGCAACTCATTGAGAATCTCCTGTTCGTCCTTGCCCCGCAATCCCGATATAAAATCGGCGATAAACTTCGGTTGGGGGGGCAGACCGAACGACACCCGGTGTCCGAAGTTTGCGGCGAAATTAATGAATGCCGTCAGCTTCTCCGGATTTGGAGACGGATGCACTCTGTAAAGCACGGGGATGTTTTTCGCCAGTAAAACCGACGCCACCGTCTTGTTTGCCAACAGCATGAACTCCTCGATAATGCGATTGCTCATCTTGCGCTCGCGGCGAAGGATATGCGTTGCCCAACCTTTGTCATCGAGTTCGATTTTGTACTCGGCAACCTCAAAGTCGATCGATCCCGATTGCATGCGATTGGCAATCAGTTTCTGCGCCAGTTCTTCCATCAACCTTAATGTGCACGCAACGTCCTTGTCTTGTTCGAATCCTTGACCGGAGTCGAGAAAACTCTGCACCTGCTCGTAGCTGAGCTTGGCCCGCGAACGGATGATGCTCTCCTCAAGCTGCTGTCCGACCACCCGGCCGCTTTGGTCGAGCTCGATAATTGCCGACATGGTCAAGCGGTCTTCATCTTCGCGCAACGAACAGAGATCGTTCGACAAACGCTCCGGTAGCATCGGCAGTACGCGATCGACCAAATAGGCCGATGACGTGCGGGTGCGCGCCTCTTTGTCAAGATGACTGTGTTCGCGGACATAGTAACTGACATCGGCGATGTGCACGCCGAGTCGATAGCCCGATTTCGTCGCTTCCAGAGAGACAGCGTCATCATGGTCTTTGGCATCCTCAGGGTCTATTGTGAACACGACCGCATTCCGATAGTCATGCCGGCGAGCGATCTCGTCGGTCGGAATTGCTTTTGGAATCGCCTCGGCTTCGTAAGTAACCGCGCGCGGAAACGAGGTCGGGAGTTTGAATTGATGAATAATCGACAGAACATCGACGCCCGGATCTCCCGGCATGCCGAGGACCTCAATGATTTTGCCACTCAGTTGAATTCGCGGGTCGTCCGCGGGCGTCAGCAGCACTACAACTTTGGCGCCATCCGTAACGGTCATTCCCTTTGGTGGACTGACACTGACCGTCACCTTGAGTCGTCGGTCGTCGGGTTTTACAAACGTGGCATAGCGCGAATGCTGATAGGTACCCACGATCTGTGTGGTGCGGGCTTCGACAATCTTGATGATCTCGCCGACCCGAAGTTCTTTTTCCTGCTTATCGGTGATGCGTACTTCGACCTTGTCGCCGTCAATGCCCCCCAGATCGCGGTAGCGGTCGATTTCAATGTCGCCACTGCCGTCATCCGGCTTCACAAATGCGCGTCCCGACTTGGTGCGAGAGAGTACACCGATTAGGGTCACCATCTTCGGTGGCATAACAATCCGATTGCCGCGAATTTCCGCCAGTTTACCGGAGTCAATCATGTCTTTGACCGTGCGCCGGAAAGCTGGATAATCCTTCTGAGATATCTGTAGCTTGCGTGCAAGCTCGCGCGTCTTAGCAGGCCGATACTTTGCGTCGGAAACCTGCTGCTGTATTAGTTGCTCAAATTCCATCATTTTCAGAATCATAGTCCATTTTCTTGCCCCTTGTCAACAAAAAACTGTCAATTATACGTTATAATATGCCAAAATGGCAGTAGTTAATCAATCTGGATCGCGAAATAGTCGTTCATAAGTGGAAAGAGTCCGTTCATCAAAACATGCGAAAACGACCCTCTCCAGAGTCGTGTTGCCGATGAGCCAATTCCTCGTAGCGTCTATTGCAACTCGAGCCGCCGCCTCCACCGGATAACCATAGGCGCCGGTACTTATCGCCGGAAAGGCAATGCTGCGCAGATCATGTTCACGTGTCAGTTCCAGGCAACAGCGATAGCAGTTCGCCAGCAATTCTGCTTCGCCGTAGTTACCCCCGCGCCAGACAGGCCCGACGGTATGAATGACGAATTTCGCTTTGAGGTTGTAGCCCTTGGTTATCTTGGCATCGCCGGTCGTACAGCCACCAAGTGTGCGACACTCCTCAAGCAATCCTGGTCCGGCTGCCTGATGAATCGCGCCATCCACCCCGCCACCACCAAGCAGGCTGGCATTGGCAGCATTAACAATGACATCGACATTAAGGTCGGTGATGGAACCCCGGTATGTTTCGATTCGGGCAATCAACTCGGAAATCAATCTTTGCGGCTACGCATCAGAACTTTGGAGTACTTGTTCATGTTCTCCAAGATCACACCGGTGCCTCGCGCCACACAGGTGAGCGGATCATCGGCAACGATCACCGGCAAATTGGTTTCATGGCGAATGCGCTTATCCAGCCCTTTCAATAGCGCGCCGCCACCGGTCAGAACGATACCGCGATCGAGTATGTCGGAAGCCAACTCCGGCGGTGTCTGCTCCAACGATTGTCGGACGGCATCAATAATACTGTTGACCGGCTCCGTTAACGCTTCTCTGATCTGCGCGGACGATATCTTGATGTTCTTCGGCACACCGGCGACGAGATCGCGCCCTTTGATTTCCATAAACTCCTCGCGATCCAGTTCAAACGCCGAGCCAATGTTAATCTTGATTTCTTCCGCCGTGAGTTCGCCGATCAAGAGGTTGTAGTTCTTCTTGAGATAAATGACTATGGCTTCGTTCATTTCGTCACCGGCGATTCGGATCGACGTATTGTTGACGATACCATTCAGCGCGATGACCGCAATCTCGGAAGTGCCTCCGCCGACGTCGATAATCATAATACCGGATGGCTGGTCGACCGGCAGACCGACGCCGATTGCCGCTGCCATCGGCTCCTGTACGAGAAAGACTTCTCTGGCGCCGGCGTTTTCCGCCGAGTCTCGCACCGCGCGTTTTTCCACTTCGGTGATGCCCGACGGCACGCAGATCACGATTCGCGGTTTCATCAGAAACTTGTGCCGTACGACCCGCTTGATGAAATCGGACAGCAGTCGCTCGGTGATTTCGAAGTCGGCAATCACGCCGTCCTTGAGCGGTCGGATCGCATTGATTTCGCCCGGAGTACGCCCGATCATCTTGCGTGCCTCTGAGCCAATGGCCAGAATTTTGTTGGTTGACACTTCAACCGCCACTACCGACGGTTCATTCAGCACGATCCCCTGACCGCGCACAAATACCAGCGTGTTGGCAGTGCCGAGGTCTATTCCAATATCGTTCGAAAACTTGCTAAAGATCGACATGTTCTAACCGGCCCTCATAAAGGCTGACAACTTATGCTGATAATCGCCCGGCGGCAAGTGAAATATTCAGGGTTTACCGAACTCGGATCGGCATAACGACCAGAGTTTGCCCGTCCCAGATTAGCCGCTTCTGCAGCGAAAATGCGGTCTGGTTGTGCAGCAGGCGCGTGTACCAGGACTCGTGCTGGAAGACCAACTGACCGGCAAAAAAGGTGATCCGCGGGAATTCCTTGGCGGCACCCATGCACAAAGAGTGGGCATTCTCCACGACATCGGTCCCCATTGACATTCGGTAGGCCGAAGGCATACCGAGTCGCTCGGCCAGTTCAACATAGCGTTTGAGCGAGTCTTCGGTGCGCTCCTTCAGCATCTGAATGTGCTCCGAACCTTTCATCTCTCCCGAATCCACTACTCCGACTGAGAGGAATACTATATTATTGAACTGTCCCCGGAAAGTTTTGAGGATATTGAGCACGGTGTGCACTCCCAGGCCGCCGTAACCGGCTACCAGCACTCCTGCTGTCGACAGGCGGGAATCAAACTCGGCTCGCGGCGCCGTGATCGGCTCTGTGGGAATTTCAGAAAGATCCTGGTTAAGCTTGTTAATTCGCGTAGCCACTCCTCGGTAGTGTGCCCTGATTATCATACAGAGCACGACGAACAGGCCCGTGATTACCACCGTCAGCCATCCACCCTCGGAGAATTTCTCGTAGGTCGTAATAATCAGCACGGTCGCGCACAGCACAAATCCTATTAGAAACAGCGTCACATGCCGCTTCCACGTTTTACTGCCGTGCCTGGTGATCCAGAGCTTCAGCATACCGAACATCGAGAGCGAGAAGGTCAGGAACACGTTGATGCTATACATGATCACCAGACTGTGGATGTTGCCGCCGGTATAGACAACCACCGCCAGCGACGCCACACCCATCAGGACAATGCCGTTCTGGGTCGTCAGTCTTTCGGATAACGTCGCAAAGTGCCTCGGAACCCACGAATCCACTGCCATATTGGCCAGAACCCGCGGACCGTCAATAAAACCGGCCTGGGCGCCCACAACCAATAGAGCACCTGCCGCGAACATAGTCAATGCAACAAACAACTGTCCTGCCGGGAAATGAGCCGCGACATTGTACGCAAGCACGGCATTCATCGTCTTGCCCGGTTCAGGATTGATGTCCCACAACAAGTAGCAGATCAACAAGCCGGCGGCGGTAATGGACAGCGAAGTGGCCATGTAGATCATCGTGCGCTTGGCCGTATGCACGCGCGGTTCGCGCATGACCGGCAAGCCGTTTGAGACCGCCTCCAAACCAGTATAGGTACCTCCACCCATGGAGAAAGCGCGGGCGAAGATCGCAACCATCCCGACAAGTCCCAGCACACTGTAACCGTGCTCAAATCCTGTCGCGGCCTTGTTGACAATCGCCGGAACATTGTCAACGTGCATGAAAATGCCCGAACCGATCAGGACTGCGTGTGTGATTAGAAAGAGAACAAAGATGGGCGCCAGAGCTAGGACCGACTCTCTCACACCTCGAATATTGAGAATAGTCAGAACAATGATAAGGCCGGTCGTCAAGGGCAGGCGGGCAAACTGCCACTGCATCGGCAGCAGACTGAAAAGCGCATCTCCTGCGGCGACAATCGACACGGCAATCGTGAGTATGTAATCCACGAGCAGTGCGCTTCCGGAGACCACTCCGGTGCGCGCGCCCAGAAGCTTCGAAGCGACCAGATAACCGCCGCCGCCGTGAGGGAACTCTTCGATGATGCGGCTGTAGCTCATCGAGATGATAATCACAGTCAAGGCCGTCGCGGCCGCCAGCGCAAATGCCAGATAGGTGTGCCCCTGAAGCGCGCGGAATGCTTCTTCGGGTCCATAGGATGAAGACGACAACCCATCTGCGCCGAGTCCGATCCAAGCCAGAACGGGAATCAGGGATATCTTGTGAAACAGCGATGGCTCATTGATATCGCGCGCCTTGCCAAAGAGAACATGTTTGACGCGCGAACCAAGGGGCTCTTGATCGTCGGGTTCAGGCAGGGGCATTGATGATTCAGTTTTGGTCATAAACGGCGGGATACTCTCCCGCTTTCAGTCCTTTATAATGCTGGGCGTGGAATCTATCGTGGCTCAAAGGTATTGTCAAATGAATCTTCAGAAGTCAGATCGGGGCGGTGACGGGTCTCGATGGGACAACAGAAGCTTTCCAAAAAAGTCGGGGTGAGAGGATTTGAACCTCCGACATCTTGCTCCCAAAGCAAGCGCGCTACCGGGCTGCGCCACACCCCGAAACCACAAAGGTGGACTAATAATAGACTTAGTCAGCACAATGTCAAGCAGCATTTCCCGTTGACTTATCGCGTAGAATCGCGGTATCTTCCGCCAATTGATTGACGACTTAGGTGCGCACCGCATTCGAAGAGGCAGCTTGCATGACCGAGATCACCCGTGAAGAAATGGACGTTGACGTCCTATTGGTCGGAGCCGGACCGGCAAACCTTGCCTGTGCCTACCGGCTACTGGAATTAATCGAGCAGGACAAAGCCAGTGGAGGCAGTTTAGGCGAGACCGTCATCATGGTCATCGAAAAGGGAGCGCATGTTGGCGCTCATTCGATATCAGGAGCCGTTCTGGATCCCGTTTCACTGAAGGAGTTGATTCCAAATTTCTCCGAACTGGGAGCGCCGGTCAAAACACCGGTGTCGTCCGAGACAATGTTGTATTTGACACATGGTGGCAAATTCAAAGTTCCCTGGGTGCCGTCCAGCATGCGCCACCACGGCTGCTATATCATCTCACTGAACGAACTAACAAGTTGGCTTGGCGCACAACTCGAAGCAAAGGGCTGCGAGATATTCGCCGGTACGGCGGGCGCAAAACTGCTCTTCGAAGACGACAAGGTCGTCGGCGTGCAAACCGATGATAAGGGCATCAACAAGGAGGGCGAACCCAAGGCCGCGTTTGAGCCCGGAATGAATCTACGAGCGAAAGTCACGGTACTTGGTGAAGGTGTACGCGGTTCGCTAACAAAAACACTAATCAGCAAGCTGAAGCTTGACGACAACCGCAATCCTCAGACCTACACGACGGGTGTGAAGGAGTTGTGGGAGTTCCCTGCCGGAACCCTGACACCGGGCGCTGTCTACCACACGATGGGGTTTCCCCTCGATCGGCAAACTTTCGGTGGTGGATTTATTTACAACCTATCCGACACTGTGATCGCAATTGGACTGGTTGTCGGACTGAACTACCGTAATCCGTTCACCGAGCCGCAGGCGCTTTTCTCCCAGATGAAAACGCATCCATTTATTGCCAAGCTGCTTGAGAAGGGCAAGATGATTCGTTACGGCGCCAAGGCGATTCCGGAAGGCGGATATTGGTCAGTCCCCAAGAACTATGGCGATGGTTTCCTGATCACGGGTGACGCCACCGCATTTTTGAATCCGGCACGATTGAAGGGAGTTCACCTGGCAATCAAGTCCGGTATGTTGGCAGCGGAGACGATTTTCGCCGCTCTCAAAAAAGGCGACTTCTCTGATGCCGCGCTGTTACTCTATGATCAGAAATGGCGTTCGTCGCTCATCTATCAGGAGTTGTATGGCCAGCGCAATTTTCACCACATGTTTGAGCACGGCGTTTGGTCGGCCCCCGGTTTTGTCGTTAGGCGGCTTCTCCAAGGCCCCGGCGCCTTCCGCAAACGACCACCGATTATCGAAGATCACCTCAACATGCGCAAGCTCACCGACTATTTCGGCAGTTCAGTGCCGAAGCCGGAGCAATGGCGGCCCAAACCGGATGGAAAGCTAGTGATGAATAAGCTCGATGCAGTTTATTTCTCCGGCACACATCATGAGGAAGACCAGCCGTCCCATCTGTTGGTTAAAGACACCGGCATTTGCGCCACCAAGTGCGTGTCAGAATACGGCAATCCCTGCCAGTTTTTCTGCCCGGCTCAGGTCTACGAGATGGAAGATGAAGGCGCGGGACGCAAACTGAAAATCAACGCCTCCAACTGTGTCCATTGCAAGACGTGTGACATAGCTGACCCGTACGGCATCATCACCTGGGTAACGCCCGAAGGCGGCGGCGGTCCCAAGTATGACGGGCTGTAGCAGGCTGCCGTGCAACACACTAAGCAACAAGCCTTCCGGCGGCTACTTTAATGGGTACAACTTTATCGACTGTTTGTCGAGGTCGCTTAGAAGTTGCTTTTCGACTCGGAATCGATACTGATTGGCACCGGGTTTGAGAATTGGCTCGTTGGCGCCAAAACCAACACTGTACTTGCCTGTTATAACGTTCGTATAGAAATCGTAGGTGCCGACCTCGCTGGCGGAAAATATGAGCGCGTAGTGCTGATGTTTCCAGGTGCTGTCAGGAAAATATTCCTTGAACAGGAAGCTCTCGTAAGGACCCTGGGAATAGCCTTCACCGATCAGTACCGCTGCTTTAATATCCCCTGCTTTCGGCGTAATCTCGACATTATAGTAGGCACTGTCTTCCAGAATCCGTATCTGAAATTCGGTCGTTCCTGATTGATAAATGATCTTGCCCCGATCCGGTGCTCCGGCGAGGATACCGGCGTTCAACTGTTTCGCCACATAGGTCTTGAATTCCGCTTGCAGGGCAACCCAGGTTTTGCCGGTAATCGCGGCAACGGCATCCTGAAATTTCTTCTCCGTCATCGCCCTCACTTCCGCTTCACTGCCGGAAAGTTGTCGATAGAGTTGGAAGTACTTCTCCCTGCCGATCTCCTCGAAAAGAAACTTGCAGAAGAGACCCGCAAACGGATAGGTGAAATCGGGGTTGTCTTCCGAGCTTCTGAACGCGTCATACGTTAGAATGTCCGCCCATTCACAATTGCCGCTACGGTAGATGTAACCACCGAGATAAAGCATCACGGGCGCCGTTCGCCCCCACCGTCCACCGAGGAAAGTCGCCGTCCCTTCTTCCATAATCGGCAGCGTGTAGGGCGGCAAAGAATCAATTGCGTAGGCAACCAGCAGTTGGGAAATCTCGTGGTAGGGCGGAGAGAACTTACTGATTACTGCGTCAAGCGGCTTGTAGAAGTCGCCATGCACCGACCTGCCGGTCAGTTGCTGCACCTCTCCGAGAGACTCGCACAGCACCATGCGGAACTTGGCCCTTTGCAGGTTTGCCATTTTTCCCTCGGAGATGCCGAGCGTCTTGGCAGTCGCCTCGACAAACTGCTCAGCGGCCTCGACATTGCTTCGCTCAAAGAGCTTCAGATCGCGATAGATTAGATCAAAGTACTTCCCCTGTACTTGATCCCAGCTCTCGGTGAACACCCGCAGTGACGATGTCAACGATGGTTCCACAGTGGCCGTGGTGACGGCATAGTACGCGTCGGTGTACGTTGTGTCCTTGGTGGTGATTCGGTAGTAGATCTTGGCGAAACCGCGATTCATCGCGATGGTGTCTATCGCTATTGTGGCAGTACCCGATCTCAATAGGCTGAGATTGCGCAGTAGCGCTGATCCCATTTCCAGCTTAACCGGTACGTCTTTGTACTTGATGCCGAGTTGATCCGCCCAAGTGCGATCAAGCAGTGACCAGTGGTTAAGAGCGGACAGGTCATCCCCCGCTTTCAATGCGTCTACATAGTCATAGAAGAATCGCTGTATCTCCGGTTGGGAGATGTCAGCCGCCGCAAGCTGAGCCCAGAACAGCAAGCATATTGCCAAGATTCGCTTCATGATTTCACCTCAATCTATTTGTACCTACCTACTGAATATTCGACTGAACCGGTTGGAAGCTTTATCATGCCACCGACGGAGTGGCGTTTCATTTCGAATCATGGATTATGAAACCCCAGCTGTCATAGAATCCAAAATTTCTTGCGCCATTTGCAACTCGGGATGGGCACCTCGGGTTGAGCCTTGGGTTGCGGCTCGGTCGCTATATACGGACGTATACATCCCCATCGACAATCTCAACGTCGTACGTCTCGATCTTGACGCCGGGAGCATCTAACGACTCACCGGTGATCACGTTCAATCGCCAACCGTGCAACGGGCAGGTCACGATCTCGCCGTCAAGCGGGCCACCTTCAAAACTGGCGCCCTGGTGCGGACAGATATCTTCAACGGCAGAAAATCTATCACCGACTTTGAACACGGCAACGGGCCGGCCACCGATTTCTACCGCCAATGCCGTATCATCAGGGACATCGTCGGCTGAACACACTTTCACGAAGTCGTCCATATCGATCCAATTATGGGAATGGAAGTGAAAAAGTCAAGTGGAACCGCCGGATCCGTTTCGACCTCTTACAGCGCTTCCAACAACTGCTCGGCGTGCGTTTCGGTATTGACCTTGGCGATGACTTCCGCAACCTTGCCGTCCTCCCCGATAACGAACGTTGTGCGCGCAATCCCCATCGATTTCTTGCCGTACATATTCTTTTCCACCCAGACGCCAAATCGCTCGGCCACTTTGTGATCGGGGTCAGACAGGAGCGGAAAAGGCAGTTTATATTTGGCGGAGAATTTCTGATGACTCTCCACATTATCCGGCGAAATTCCGTACACAATGATTCCCTGTTTCCCGAGCTTTGTGTAAGAATCCCGAATGGAACATGCTTCTTTGGTACAACCCGGTGTGTCGTCCTTCGGATAAAAGTAGAGCACAACCCGTTGACCCTTCCACGCAGATGATTTCACGGACGTACCATCCGTTTGCTTCAAGGTAAATTCGGGAATCCTATCTCCCTGCTTCAGCATTTGCTCCTCCTCAGTCTTGCGCTTGCTTTTCCATTCAACACTTCAGAACCGAGATCATCATCAGCCTATCCCAGTTATGGCTATCCAACGGATACGTGAGCCGTTAGGAAAGCGAGAGAATGAAAGTTTTATTTGATTTGTAACGGGGCTTTGTGTAGTCATCTTGATATGTTAAAGGAGCTTCAGGATATCTTTCGCGACGTTTATATCAAAGAGCGAAGACTAAACCTACTTTATGGTATTCTGATCGAGGCGGGGACGATAGGCAACGGTTTTTTTGTCAAGGCCCGCGAAGATCAGAGCGGCGATCTGCAGATGTTGCAGGAGATCAACTTGCAGTATGGCAACCAAGAAATCGATTCGAGCATTCTCGAAAAGATGGGGGAGAGTCTGCTGCACCTGCGCTCCAGTCTGAAGGAAAGGGAGGATCTGATGCGGGAGATTCTCACAGCCGAAAACGAACTGGTGGAACTGTACAAGAACTCGTTGCGCTTCCTCACTTCGGACGATCAAACCCGCCGACTGATCAACCGCATCCTGACAGTCAAACTTTTCCACAAGCGGGAATTGATGGACTCCTTACAGACCTTCACGCCATAGAACGATTTCTAATTCGGCAGACAACAATTTTTCGCGATCGGGGCTATTACGGACGCGGTCGATATTTGAGAGGTTATCCCACAAGCATAATCTTGGCTGACAGACAAAGGACTTCACGTAGCGGCGCACGGCGTGCGTCTCCGAGTCTGTCGTTTACCCCAATGTTTGGGACTGTTGAAAAACTGCTGTCGCTATGAATGTCGCGACTAAAGTCGCTCCTACAGCTATTTCACACGGGCTGCTAACGTGATTTGTAGGAGCGACTTCAGCCGTTCGCCCCGATTCCAATGGGGTCGCGACCTGCTTTCTCTGGCACAACGGCGATACTGAGCGCAACAGTGTTAGCGAGGCTTTTTCAAACTCCCGTTTACGCGGGTCGCCGCAAGGGCGACCCCTACACATTGCAGATGATGCAGGGTTTCTGTGCCCAAATCGTAACTCCTGAGACAACTTCTCTGATGTTACCCTAACGCGTGGAGCCACTTTCTCCATTCCCCATGGCAGGACAATAAAGATTGGGCAAATTCACGAGAAAACCACTTGACACCTTTCGACTCACAGCTACATTAGCTTTCAGCTTGTTCCTTTAATCAGGTCCTGCGAGACCGAAAGGAAGAGAATGCATACCGTTAGAATATCCATCGCTGAAATACCTCTGCACAATTGTCACGATAACTCTATCGTAAAGGAGTCACTTTGCCCGAAAATGAGTTCACCGTAATCATGGATGCGAAACAGATTTCGCACGCTCTCACCCGCATCGCCCATGAAATTCTCGAATCGATCGAGGAGTCGGATAAATTGGCGATCATTGGCATCCGCTCCAACGGTGATTTTCTTGCCGACCGGCTGGCGGAGATGATCGGGAAGATTGATGGCCGCAAGATCGACGTCGGCTACATGGACATCACGCTGTATCGCGACGATCTGCTGACCAATCCCGAACACCCGGAGATCAAAGCTACCGAGATTCTCTTTCCGGTAGACCACAAGGTCATAGTGCTTGTGGATGATGTCTTATTCACCGGCAGAACCATCCGCGCTGCACTAAACCAGATACCCGACTACGGTCGTCCCGAAGTTGTCCGGCTGGCGATCTTGGTGGATCGCGGCGGCAGAGAACTACCAATCCGAGCCGATTTTGTCGGCAAGAACATCCCCACGTCGCGCCATGACGACGTGGTGGTCAAACTTAGGGAACGCGGGGGCGACGACTCCGTGCTTTTGCGCCGGGATGAAGGTGTAAAGAAAGCAAAGGGGACAGCCAGGAAAGGGAGCAAGAAATGACCGTAAAACGCAAACACTTACTGGGTTTGGAGGAGCTTGAACCGCATGAGATCATGAGCTTTCTGGAATCCGCCAAGGTCTTTCGCGAGGTACTGGATCGTCCCATCAAGAAGGTTGCGCCGTTGCGCGGTCTGACTGTCGTCAACCTCTTCTTTGAACCGTCAACCCGCACACGCTTGTCGTTTGAACTGGCGGAGAAACGTCTTTCCGCCGACACGGTCAGTTTCACGACCGCGACATCATCTGTCAAAAAAGGCGAGACGTTGAAAGACACTGTCCGCAACATCGAAGCGATGAAGATTGATATGATCGTCATCCGCCATCAGTCGGCGGGTGCTCCCTACTTTCTGACGCGCTTCTCCGACGCCTGTATTGTCAACGCGGGCGACGGCCAGCATGAGCACCCTACTCAGGGTCTGCTCGATCTCTATACCATCTGGACCAAATACAAAAAGCTTGCCGGACTCCGCGTCGTGCTGATGGGTGACGCCAAACATTCGCGCGTGATTCGTTCCAACATCTGGGGACTGACCAAACTGGGCGCTTCCGTTGCTGTCTGCGGCCCGCCAACTCTGTTGCCGGTGGAGATGGAAAAGATGGGGGTCGAGGTTTACACCGATATTGATAAGGCGCTGGATGGCGCCGATGTGGTCAACGTCATGCGCATCCAACTGGAACGTCAGACATCAGGACTGCTGCCGTCTTTGCGCGAATACACGACACTCTTCGGCATCACCAGGGAGCGTCTGAAACGTCTCAACAAGAACTACACGATCATGCATCCGGGACCCATCAATCGGGGTATCGAACTTGCCGATGATGTCGCCGACAGCGATAACTCGGTTATTCTGGAGCAGGTTACCAACGGCGTCGCAGTGCGGATGGCGGTGCTTTATCTTCTGGCAGCAAGCGAGGGCAAGAATGTCAAGCAAGATTAGGTTAATCAAGAACGGGACTCTGGTTCTTCCCGATAAAAACGAACCGATAGCGGGGGACATCTATCTCGAAGAGGGCGTCATCAAGAGGATCAATCTGGAGACTGACAGCCGCAAGAAGGAAAAGACAGGCGGAGATGGCGTGATCGACGCCAAGGGACTGCTCGTCTTTCCGGGCTTAATCGACATGCATGTGCACTTGCGTGAACCCGGACGGGAAGATGAAGAGACGATCGCTACCGGCACGGCGGCTGCCGCCGCCGGCGGATTCACGGCCGTTGCTTGCATGCCGAACACGTTGCCACCTGTCGACAATCAAGAATCCGTAATGTTTATCAAGCAACTTGCCCGCGACTGTCCGGCGCGGGTTTATCCCGTGGGCGCTATCAGCAAGGGACGCGCCGGCA
>CAIVAP010000071.1 GCA_903903945.1 uncultured bacterium
CTGGTACGCAAGCAGACTGAACTGGCCAATAAGATGATATCGGAAGCCGAGAAGATGATCGAGGATGGCAATGAAGCGGATGCGGCTTTTCGGCTGTTGGCGGTGCAACGCGGGATGCCGAAAAACAAACGGCTGATGAGATTGTTCAAAGAAGGCGGAGCGCGAAGACTCGCACAGAATATGGAAAGCGACCTGCTGCGCGAAAAGCGGATGCATACGCTGGATGAGGAACTCTTCTTCGTCATCGACGAAAGAGAACACACGATCAATCTGACCGATATGGGGCGTGACCTTCTTTCTCCCGAAGATAAGGCGCTGTTTATTCTTCCCGACATAACCGAAGGACTGCATCAGATCGACACTGACGAATCGCTGACCGATGAACAGCGGCAGGCGGAAAAGGAAACACTATATCGCGTTCACGCCGAGCGCGCCGACAAAAATCATGCCATCAATCAGCTTCTCAAGGCCTACTCGCTTTATGAGAAGGACGTCGAGTACGTTTTGCAGGAAGGCAAGGTACTGATCGTCGATGAGTTCACCGGTCGTCTGATGCCGGGACGCCGCTATTCCGACGGTTTGCATCAAGCGATCGAGGCCAAAGAAAAAGTCCGCGTGGAAGGCGAGACCCAGACGGTCGCGACCATCACGTTGCAGAACTATTTCCGGCTCTATTTCAAACTTGCCGGCATGACCGGTACTGCCGAGACGGAAGCGGGGGAGTTCTTCGAAATCTACAAACTCGACGTCATGGTGATTCCTACGAACCAGCCGGTGCGGCGTCTTGATTATGAAGATCGCATCTATCGTACCCGTCGCGAAAAATACAATGCCATCATCGATGAGATCGAAGCGCTCCATTTGAGAGGGATGCCGGTTTTGGTCGGCACGATTTCGGTGGAAGTGTCGGAGACGCTGGCGCGTATGCTCAAACGCAAAGGCATCCCGCATCATGTTCTAAACGCGAAGTATCATCAGCAAGAAGCGGAGATTGTTCGTGACGCCGGTCGGGTCAACGCCGTAACCATCGCCACCAACATGGCTGGTCGTGGTACCGACATCAAGCTCGAACGCAAATCCTTTAAGCGCGATCAGCTTGACGAGGAGATCAAGGATGCTCTCAAGCACATTCCCGAACCGGAAGGTCTGGGGCTGGCTCCCGATGAGGAACCGTTCGGCTTATACATCATCGGCACCGAGCGACACGAGTCGCGCCGCATTGACCGGCAGTTGCGAGGTCGTGCCGGTCGTCAGGGGGACTTCGGCGCTTCGCGCTTTTTCCTTTCGTTAGAAGATGATCTGATGCGTCTGTTTGGCAGCGATCGTATCGCCTCGGTGATGGATAGACTTGGAGTTAAGGAAGGGGAGGTGATCGCGCATCCATTGGTCACGAAAGCGATCGAGCGCGCGCAGAAGCGAATCGAGATGCAGAACTTCTCCATCCGCAAACATACCGTGCAGTATGACGACGTGATGAATAACCAACGCTCCGCAATCTATGATAGACGCAATGCCCTGATCGACAAACCGAGTCACAAGGAAGAGGTCGAACACTTGATCGGCGAGGTTGCCGAGCGTTTCGTCGACGAGTATTTTCCTGAAGAAGGAGAACTCGACTCCGGCAGTCTGGCGCAGGCGTGTCTCAATACGTACCTGCTTGGGATCGATTTCAAATCGCAGGAGTACTCCGGTCTAACGAAGTTTGGTCTCTCCGAGAAGCTTCAGGAAGCGGCGCAGGAGCACTATCGTCGCAAAGAACAATTCCTCGGCGACGAAGTTATGCGGCATCTGGAGCGCTATGCCCTGCTGTCAACCATCGACACCGAATGGCGCGAGCATCTCTACGAGATGGATCAGATGAAAGACGGCATCAATCTGCGCGCCTATGGCCAGCGCGATCCGTTGATTGAATACAAGAAAGAGGCCTTCAACATGTTTAACGAGTTGGTCGACCGAATCGACAAGACCGCTGTCAGTCTGGTTTTCAAATTGCAGCCGGTCGATCAAAGTCAGGTTCAACAGCGTCGACAGCAGTCACAGGCTCGTCTGCGTTCCGTGCATGAAAGCATCAGTGGAATGGCATCCGTGCTCCCCGAGTCGGAACAACCACAGGAGACCATGCCCGAAAAGCACAAACCGATCGTGCGTGACATGCCCAAAGTCGGTCGTAACGATCCCTGCCCCTGCGGCTCCGGCAAGAAATACAAGAAATGCCATGGGACGGAATAGTCTCATAGATCAGGCCTCCTTGAGGCCTGATTTATGATTGTCAAGCCTCGAAACGGCTCAACCTACTCGACTACTGCGGATAAGGCGAAAACTGATCTGCAACCGCCCACCATCTGTCACCTTCTTTGACGAACACAAACATGTCCCGACCGGCCGAGGCAATCGTCTTGCCGCCTATATCAAACGACATGTCGAAATAGTAGGTCACAACCGCGGTGTCGCCATATATCTGAATCTGCGGGTCAAGTTCTTTCCAATAATGAATCTTCGTCGTCGCCGCAACAAACTGCGCCCAACCATCGATACACGCTTGTCTCCCTTCTCGACGCTGCCGATCCACGGGTGTGATCGCGACCATGTTCTCGTGGAAGTAGTCTTTCAGTTCATCGCATCTACCTGTAGTCCAGGCGCGATTCAGGGACTGTAGAGTCTGCCAGATTTCTTGTTTGGTCTTATTGTCGAATACATCAGCCATGTTGTCATTCCCTTTCTTGAGTACATACAAGACAGGTTGGATGGTAACGGGATTATCCTATAGGTCAATCGCTTTAGGTGACTCTTGAAGAAGGTCCCCTAATTCGGAAAGAACAGGTCGCGACTAAAGTCGCTCCTACAAAGTGCCTTGGCAGCACGTCTACCAAAGCTGTAGGAGCGGCTTTAGCCGCGGCATTCCGTGCAACAATGGTCTGTCAACATTTTGACATCGAGCCAGACTAGAAGCGCGGAGCAGTACGAAAGAGACGTACTACCCCTGATAGCTTACATTCAGTTCTCTTGCCGCCAACGCTTCATCCAAGCGTGCGACAGGTGTGTTCTGCGGAGCGTTCTTTACGATGTCGGGGTTGGTCTCGGCCTCATCCGCAATCTGCAACATGATCCGCACAAACTCATCCAGCGAACGTTTGCTCTCCGTCTCGGTCGGCTCGATCATCAACGCTTCCGACACTATCAGTGGAAAGTAAGTCGTCGGCGCATGCACACCGAAATCGAGCAACCGTTTGGCGATATCCGACGTCTTGACTCCGAGCTTTTTCTGGATGTCACCCGACAACACAAACTCGTGCTGACAAACATAATCGTATGCCAGCTTGTACCGCTTGCGCAGCTTCTCTTTCAGATAGTTGGCATTGATAATCGCTGCTTCCGACACTTCGCGCAGACCCGTTGCGCCATGCATGAGGATGTATGTGTACGCCCGCACCATCATGCCGAAGTTGCCGTAGAAGGTATGCAACCTGCCGATTGACAGGGGACGGTCGTAGTCGAAGTAATACTGTTTTTCATCTTTGCAGACGACCGGCAGCGGCAGATAGGGCGCCAACAACTTTTTGACACCGACTGCGCCTCCACCCGGTCCACCGCCACCATGCGGCGTGGAAAACGTCTTATGCAGATTGATATGCAAAATATCAAAGCCCATATCTCCCGGTCGCGCGATTCCCATCAGCGCATTGAGATTGGCGCCGTCCATATAGACCAGCGCGCCTTTGCCGTGCGCGATCTCGCATACCCGTTTGATTTCCCGTTCAAACAACCCGAGTGTATTGGGATTGGTTAGCATGACCAGCGCGTAGGATTCATCAAGCGTCTTCTCCAGCACCGCCGGATCCAGAATCCCCTGATCGCTCGACTTGATCTGTACCGGCTTATATCCCGACATCGCCACCGATGCCGGATTGGTGCCATGCGCCGAATCGGGGAGCAAGACATTGACGCGTTTTTCGCCGATATGCTTGAAGTGCGCCTTGGCCAACTGGATGCCGGTAAACTCACCCTGTGCGCCGGAAGTCGGCTGCAGCGTGACTTCTTCCATCCCGGCAATTTCCGCCAACATCCGTGCCAGATCATGCATCAGGTGCAACGCCCCCTGTGCGGTACGCGCCGGCTGGAACGGATGCAACTCCGTCCACCCCGGAAAGGCACTGATTTTCTCGTTTACTTTCGGATTGTATTTCATTGTGCAACTACCGAGGGGGTAGATCGCCTTGTCGATGTGATGATTCATCGTCGATAGGCGGATATAATGCCGCACGATTTCATTCTCGGATACTTCCGGCAACGCAGCGTCTTGTGCGCGCAGATTTGCGCTGCCGATCATTTTCTCCATCGCCAATTCAGGCACGTCACATTTCGGCAGCGAGTACCCCTTCTGTCCCTCACGCGACAACTCGAAAATCAACGGACTATCAACATTGTTCATCGTAATCTATTTCTTCTCCATCTTGGCCAACTGCTCGTTGATCCAATCTTTCTCTTCAGTGTCAGGATATCTCTTGAGGAAGCTCTTGAACTCCGCCTTCGCCTTCTTGAAGTCTTTCGCATTCTGATAACTCAGAGCGATCATCAGTTGCGCCTCAATACCGGCGGAATCCTGCGGGTAAGCCTTGATCATATCGCGCCAGCTTACGACGGCGGCGGTGTAATTCTTCTTCTTGTACAACATGTGTCCCAGATTAAACGCCGCCTGCGCCGCCATTTTCTTGCCGTTGTTAACATCCAGCATCATAACTTCTTGGAAATACGTTGCTGCCTTATCATAATCGCCGCGCCAGCGATACTTCTGGCCGATCTCGTATGATAATTCGATGTCCTTCGGTTTTCTCGCAAGCCTGTTCAGGAGATCATCCAGCGTCCCGATTCCCGACATCGCATTGACTATGGCCGTCACGAATTCGACCGGCGGCAGATAGCCGACGAACCGATCAATCTCCATGCCATTCGGTTTCAGCATCAGCACGGTTGGAAAACTTCGTACACCAAAGCGCGCCGCTGTCATTGTGTCGACCTCGGCATTGATTTTTCCAATCTCAAAGTTGTTCAGAAACTTCTGAACGTAGGAATCAGGCAGCGTGGTGTCCGCCATCTTCCTACACCACACTCACCAATCTGTGAACCAGTCGAGAATAACTACCTTCTGCGACAGTTGCGCCTGTGCCATCAGCGAATCGAAGTTGTCGGCAAATTGCAGATCGCCGATTCGGGTATTGGCTTGAAGCGATGGCAACGCGAACCACAGTGACATCAACGCTATGGTAACCGTTAAGCATCTCATCTACGGTTCATCCTCCAGATCAATATCTTCATCTCCTGTAAGTGCAATTCCTTCCAGTGCTGCCAACAATTCTTTCGCCTGCTCGTAGTTCTCGGCAGCGACATAGACTCGGGCGATACCACCCACGGTTGAAGCCGTCGACAGCCCTACCGTGAAAATCTCCGAGGCGGCAACTCCGCCATATTGCGTCAGCTTTCGCGTCGCATAGGGAATTCCTTCTTGATCCAATAGATCAAGCAGAAACCGTAACTTGAGAAAATCCTGGCTTTCAAACAGTAACAACGCGTCGCTATCATCATCATCATTTGAAGAGCGAACGGCTGGTTTTTTTATCGGCACCGGGCCGTCAACCAAGGGCACCCCGCAATCCGGGCAGACCGAGACGCGGTAATCATACTCGTAATAGCATTTCGGGCAATGATGCATGGCCAAACTCACGCCTGCACCGAGGGATCGTTCGACTCCCCACCGGGATTGTTCAGCTCGTCATTTTCAGCAAGCTCGCTCCCCTGCAACGAATCCATCACTTCTTTGGCTCGGTCGAAGTCGTGATCACTAACGTAGATCTCAATCGCTCGCGGTGACGAAAACACACCATAGGGAACGTCGCCGCTACCGGCGCCACCCAAACCGTCCGTGATTCCCAAACCCTTGACCAGACACGGAATGTCCTGATCCTCAAGAGCTGAAACCAACAAGTCAGCGTGCAGCTTGTTTTCGGCTCTAAGCAGCAGTATGGCATCAGCTTCGTCTTCGTCGACACTGCTTTCGGTTAAAGGCCCCATGCCCAACGGCATGCCACAGCCAGGGCAGTTGGCCACGTCGCGGTCAATATCGAGCTTACACTGGGGACAGTACGGCATAAGACTCCCGTGATGTATTGTCTAACCCGCCGGAGGAATCGGCGGTTTTAGTCTAAATCGTCCTCAAAATCACCCAATACTGATTCGGCGATCTCCTTGGCAGTATCGTAATCCTCTTCATTCACGAAGAATTCACCGTCCACAAAGGCGGTGCGGTAGAGCGTCTTCTTGGCACGCGGACCCGTGTCTTCCGAGGCCTTGAACACATAGAGTATCCCGGCATCCCGCAAAGCATCCATCAATGCGTCCGAATTGGCGCGGCCGCTGGAGCGATAAAGCAGGACCATATCGTCTTCCATCTCCTCCGACAGATCTTCGAGGTCTTCCACCGATGTGTCGATGAGATGCTCTCCGCATTCCGGACAAACAGACACATTACCTTTGTATTCGGTCTCACAGTTTGGACAGAACGGCATGTTAAACCATCACCTCTCGCAAAGAGTCACGATAGAAATCAATTTCGCTTTTGGTACGTTTCTCCGTCGCGCACACAATCAGGCAGTCGTCTTCCCACACAAACCGCGAAGTCGGCACACCGGCAAAGATCTTCTTCTCGATCAGACGGTCAAAGACTTTCACCGCGGTCTGCGGCAACTTCAACGCAAATTCCATAAAGAAGGGTCGGTCGTGCGCAAGTTTCACCCCCGGAATCGAGCAAAGCTGATCTTTCAGATAGTGCGCCTTGTTGAAACACAACTGCGCCACTTCTTTAAACCCTTGCTTACCCAGTGTCGCCAGGTAGATCGTTCCGGCCAGTGCGCAGAGCGCTTCATTGGTACATATATTTGAAGTCGCCTTGTCGCGACGGATATGCTGTTCGCGGGTCTGCAACGTCAGGCAGAATCCCCGTTTTCCATTTTTGTCTTTGGTCATCGCCGTCAGGCGACCGGGAAGCTGTCGTACAAATGCCTTTTTCGTGGCGAAGAAACCAAAGTACGGTCCGCCGAAATTCAGACTGTTCCCCAGCGGCTGCCCCTCGCCGACACAGACGTCGGCGCCGAATTCTCCGGGCGTCTTCAGGTGAGCCAGCGAAACCGGATTAGCTGCCACAATCAGCAGCGCCCCCGCTTCTTTCACTATCTGCGGGACGCGATCGGTCGGTTCGATGATCCCGTAGAAATTCGGATTCTGCATCACAAAACAGGCAGCATCCTTGATCTTGGTCTTCAGATCATCCACATCAATGATGCCGTCGTCATGTCGGACTTTCACCACTTCAATATCCTCACCGCCAAGATAGATTCTGATACAGTCTACATAATGAGGATGCACCAGCGACGACACCACGATTTTGCGCAGGTTCGTCACCGACAACGCCAACAACGCTGCTTCCGCGGTAGCGGAACCGCCGTCGTACATCGAGGCATTCGCCACATCCATACCGGTCAACCGGCAAATCAGCGATTGAAATTCATAGATTCCCTGCAGCGTGCCCTGTGATACTTCGGCCTGATAGGGGGTGTACGCGGTCTTAAACTCCGAGCGGTCAAGCAAATGCCCGACTATTGCAGGAATAAAATGATCATAAGCGCCCGCTCCCATAAAGTTGGCGAAGTCAGCTGTCGTGTGGTTCTTAGCGGCCAGTTCCCCCATTATTTTCACCGCCTCAAACTCCGAAAGAGCTTCGGGAAGATTTAGCGGCTTCGTTAACCGCAACGACTCGGGAATACCTTGAAGCAGTTCTTCAAAGCTGTTGACTCCGATGTCGCGCAACATCTCCTGACGCTCGCGATCGGAGTGGGGGACGAATGTCATATCCTATTCCTCAAGCAGCTTGCGGTAACCGGCGGCGTCTAACAGCGCATTGACTTCCGAAGGATCGAATTTGGCGATCTTGATAATCCAACCGGCGCCATAGGGATCCTTGTTGATAACCGTTGAATCCTTTTCCAGACTTTTGTTGGTTTCCTTGATCACTCCCGAAAGCGGCGAAAACATCTCGCTGACCGCCTTAACCGCTTCGATTGTCCCAAACGATTCCATCTGCTTGACTGCCTTGCCAACCGGAGGCAATTCCACGAAGACGATGTCGCCCAATTCGCCCTGTGCATACTCGGTAATTCCCACAATCGCCACGTCGCCTTCGAGCTTAACCCATTCGTGCTCGCGCGTGTATTTCAAGCCCTCTGGGATGTTCATAAATCCTCCAAACTATACGACCTTATCCACGTTTGCAGCCATCCCTTTTGTCCGTCTAAAATAGTCTTCTACGAAGCCAGTGTCAAATATTCCCGACTGAAATACCGGGTCTGCCAAGATTTTTTTGTGGAAGTCGATCGTCGTATAAATGCCTTCGACGACAAACTCATCAAGCGCCCGCAGCATCTTCTGAATGCCATCGGCTCGGTTCTTGTGATGCACAATCAGC
>CAIVAP010000072.1 GCA_903903945.1 uncultured bacterium
CAGTTGGACTCATGAGCTCGTGTGGTCGTCACATGGTTTTACCAAGAGCTACACCGAAGTCATAGGTGAGGGCTATTATACCTATCGCGAAACCGAGACAGTCTCTGCGACGCTCTCAAACGACGGTAGTGTGGTTAGCAGTCTTAACTGCCGTCTACAACAGGACGAGCTTATCGGCGGAAAGGTCAATGTGACAACGGTGATCGACCTGATTGCGCATGACATTCCCGTTGATTCATATGACGACGACCCGACAGACGGATTCAATGCTCGCTTTGAGATTCCAAAACCTGATCTGTCGGCAAAAGTGGACAGTGTTGGCTGGGTGAGAACATCGTACGACAACAATGGCAATGTGACTAATGTGGTGCGGGTGACTTCAGTCAATTGGAATAACCTAGATCACGAACCACAGGTAGACATCTGGTTCTTTGAGAAATCGCCCATATAGACCGCATCTGACAGTTTTTCGTTGTAAGTCTTAGCGTGGTCGATCGTTAGATCGACCGCGCTTTTTTTCGGCGCATCATTCATGGACGGAGAATCGTGCGACCAGGAACTACTGCTTCGACTCTCGCATACGCAGTTGTTTTCTTTCTTCCTTTGCCCTTCTTGCCTCGTTGACCAGTTCAAACAGATCAATTGATTCGATTGATCGATCAGATGTATACGGCAAGTCTGTCGTGTTGAGTACGTATGAAGAGCCGGCGGCGTCCCGCTTCATGTACCGCTCGTCAACGAGAAACCGTCGCAGTGTTGCATGATCCATGCCTAAGTTCGTACCAAAGCTGGTTATCCACGTGCGAAGCTCCTCATTCAGCTCGAACTCAGAGTACTGTCTGGCAAGGTCGAGTTTCAGAATTGCACTAATGAAAAGGACGTGACGATCCAGATGTTTCTTGGGAAGAGCCCGTCCATTCATGACAAGTGAGACAAACCGTTCAGTGAATTGAGAGGATGTAATGTGTGGCATTGGCGCCCCAAGTCAGCAAATCTCTGTGTGTACGGCTTCCACACCGGTGCCCCACCGGCTAAAGTACGTTTCCGTTGAGATTGTATCCTCGACTCGAACTCTCACATATATGTGCGGTCGGCTGGACATACCACATCGACAACATATCGATCATGGTATTGAAAATCAACGGCTAACATCTTCGTGAATCTACATGCCCAAACCCGGGATATTCATACCGCCGGTCAATTCCGACATCGTATCCTGATTCAGCTTTGATGCCGACTCCTGCGCCTGAGTGATGGCGGCGACAATCAGGTCTTCGAGCATTTCGATATCGCCATCCTTAATAACCTGCGGATCAATTCTGACCGCTTTGAGATCGCCTTTGCCGGTGACAATGGCTTTGACCATGCCGCCACCCGCGGAACCTTCGACCTCTTTGGCATTGAGTTCTTCCTGAAGCTCCATCATGCGCGCCTGCATCTTCTGTACCTGCTTCATCATGTCGCCGAAACCTTTCGCCATCTATCTTCTCCTACTTGTAGTTATGTTCGACCCTGAACTTTGGCACACGCCGTGCGCCGCTACTGATCTGCCAAGTCCTGTCTGCCGACGATCTCGGCGTCGAAAACTTCCATCGCCTTGATCACCGCCGGATGATCGGCTTTCTCGCTCTCTGCCAGCAGACCGACGTTGTTGCCGTTTTCCTGCCGGTGCGCCAGATTCTTGTCGACGAAGAACTGGAAATGATACGTCTTGCCGGTGACGCCTTTGATGACGTGCTCAAGCGTTTTCTGGATGTCCCGATCCTGAAGTTGCCGCACGTGCACTTCGCCAAGCCGATCAAACGCAACGGTGATCTTGTTGTCATCGATACTGCGCGGCTCAGCCAGAGTCAACTTGATCTGCAAGTTGCGATGAGTAGTCTTGAGTGCCTGCAAAAACCGTGGCCAGATAGATGCCAAATCGGCAGGCGCTACGGATGCTGCCGACATTGCCGATGATGCAGATGGTGGATTGGTCGGCATTGGCGTCAGTGAATCGAGTGGCAATACCGGCGATGGATCGGGCGAACTCACCTCGGATTGAGTCTTGGGTGCACCTTGTGGCGACGAGTTCGTCGCTTTCGGACTGCCGGGATTGCCGGCAAGCTGACGCAGGACGCTCTCCAACGTAACTGAGTCTTCCATGGCAACCAGCTTGAGCATGGCCAATTCGATGTTGATCACCGGATCAAAGCCGTCTCGTATTTTCTGTTCCAGATTTACCAGCAGATTCTGTATCCGCAGCAAGTCGTTGAGCGAATATCCTTGCAAGATGTCTTCGTATTGAGCCACTTCTTCGGCCGTGATGCCATAATCGGCGGCGAGATTCGGCGCCGCTTTGAGCACGAGCAGTATGCGCAGCTCTTGCTGAAACCCACGCACAAACTCGGAGGCGTCGATGCCGGAATTTAGCACGACATTGACTTTGGTGATAATCTCCGCAGTGTTCTTCTGCCTGATCAGACGCAGCACCTGGGCATACTCGCCACGCGGTACGATTCCGAGCGCCTCCGTAAGCAGTTCTTCATCGATAATGGCATGCTGCCAGCTTGCCACTTGATCGAGGATCGATAGCGAGTCGCGCAACGACCCGTCGCCCCGTTTTGCCAACTCAGCCAGCGCCTCATCGGTGATCGTCAGACCTTCTTTGTCGGCAATTTCCTTCAGTGCTGCTTTGAGTTCGGACTCAGAGATGCGCTTAAAATCGTAGCGCTGGCAGCGGGAAAGAATGGTCTGCGGGACTTTGTGTACTTCGGTGGTTGCGAAGATAAAAACCGCGTGTGCCGGTGGCTCCTCCAATGTCTTCAAGAGCGCGTCGAAGGCAGATGGACTCAGCCGGTGGACTTCGTCGATGATGTAAATCTTATGCTTGCCGCCGGTCGGGGCGTACTTGATCGATTCGCGCAATTCCCTGATGTCATCAACTGACGTATGGCTGGCGGCGTCGATTTCAAGGATGTCGAGTGAGTGTCCTTTGACGATGGCAAGGCATGACTCACACTGGTCGCATGGTTCCGCGCCCTGCGGGGACGCGCAGTTCAGCCGCTTTGCCAGAATGCGAGCGATTGAGGTTTTGCCGGTACCGCGCACACCGCAGAACAGATATGCCTGCGAAACCCGGTCGTTCTCGATCGCTTTGGTCAGCGTTTCGGTGATGTGTTTCTGGGCAACGACATCGGCGAATTTTTGAGGCCGATATTTGCGGGCGAATACAAAGTAACTCATGAGTCTTTCGATTCAGTTGGTTATCGTTTCCCACTCTTACGGCGAACGTCTGCTATTTCCCGTACGACAACTTCGGAGAGGAAGTAGACCAGGCTACCCCGCGGCACATGAAGACGATGCCTACCGCTGCTACTTTCCAGTCCTGACGGGGTTTGGCGCGTTTGCATTGCGCGGGACCTGGTCAACTTCATACTCCCCGAAACAGGGATATTCTTGTTACATGGGCTGTCGGACTCACTGCTTGATGTGCCGGGAGCATCCTATGCCGCTCTCTTAGCGATTTTCTCTATCAGCCACACGCACCCAATGATACTTCGACCACGTCAACCAGTCAAACGTTATTTTCCTTTGATAATTAGCAACCGCATCTGCGACCGTAAGCACAACTATTCGCTTGATGTAGGTACGTATCAGATTATATTGCGACGTTTGGTAGCACGGGTGTGGGCAAATCATTGTGTCGCCCAGATCTGGCTGCCAACAATGTCTTGGGCGACCGCACGGGTTTGCCTTACAGGAGATTGATGAAGCCTTTTTCACAATTGCGACGAACACACACTTGTGGCGAATTGAGAGCCGCTCACGCTGGGCAGACGGCTACACTAAATGGTTGGGTTAAACGCTACCGCAATCATGGTGGCATTTTGTTTATCGACTTGCGTGATCGCTACGGTATCACGCAGGTGATTTTCCACCCCGACAATTTCAACGCCGAGCAGATGGAAATTGCTGCGCACCTGCGCGCTGAGTTTGTTATCAGCGTCACCGGCAAGGCTAATCTGCGCCCGGAAGGGATGATCAACAAGAACATGAAGACCGGCGAAGTTGATGTTGAAGCACATGATTTCGAAGTGCTCGCCGAGTCAGAAACGCCACCGTTCGAGATCGAGGATGAGACGACCGCCAGCGAGGATTTGCGACTGACGTATCGCTATCTGGATTTGCGCCGGAAGGTACTCAAGGACAAAATCATCCTGCGCCACCATGTCACTACCGCAGTGCGAGAGTATCTCGATAGCCAGAAGTTTCTCGAAATCGAGACGCCCCTGATGATGCGTTCAACTCCGGAAGGCGCACGTGACTACGTTGTGCCCTCGCGCGTTCATCCGGGCAAGTTCTATGCATTGCCGCAATCACCGCAGTTGTTCAAGCAGATTCTGATGATCGCCGGCTTTGACCGCTATTTTCAGCTTGCCCGCTGCCTGCGGGATGAGGACCTGCGCGCCGACCGTCAACCGGAGCACACGCAAATCGATATAGAGATGTCATTCGTTACGCAGGATGACGTATTCACTATCGTCGAGGGTATGATGGCACATGCTCTCAAGAAGACTCTCGACATTGTCGTGCCGACTCCCTTCCCCAGGCATCCATATCAAGAGATCATGAGCAACTACGGTTCGGACAAGCCTGACCTCCGCTTTGATATGAAGCTCTTAGATTTCACTTCGGCAGTCGGTAAAAGCGAATTCAAACCTTTTGCGGAGGCTGTCAACTCTGACGGTGTGGTCAAGGGTCTGGTGGCAATTGGGCGGGCCGGTCTGTCACGCAAACAACTTGACGAGATCGAGCAGGAAGCCAAACTCGCCGGAGCTTCCGGACTGGCATGGGTGGCGTTTGGCGACGAGATCAGATCGTCCATCAAGAAATTCATTGATGATGCCACTATCTCTCGCCTGCGGGAAACTGGTAGCATTAATACTGGCGATTTGCTGCTTCTGGCTGCCGGCAAGAAGCTCCCCACGGAAGTTGTGCTCGGTCGGGTGCGATCATACTGCGGCAAGAAGTTCGGATTGATCGACAAGTCGAAATGGGCATTTCTTTGGGTGACCGAGTTCCCGCTGTTTGAGTATCATCCGGAAAGCGATCGTTTTGATGCGATGCACAACATTGTGACTTCTCCGAAAGAGACCGACCTCGAACTTATGGAGGCAGGTTTCACGAGCAACCTCGCCAACTCCGATCCCGAGCATCCCTGGGCAAAGGTTCGCGCCAATCAGTACGATCTGGTCTGCAACGGATTCGAGCTGGCATCAGGCGGTATCCGCAATCATCGTTCCGATATGCAGAAAAAAATCCTCAACATACTGGGCATGGACGACGCCCGCGCCGAGCGGATGTTCGGCTTTCTGCTGACGGCGCTAAAATACGGTGCACCCCCGCATGGTGGCATTGGCATTGGACTTGACCGAATCATGTCGATCTTGACCGACTCGGATTCGATCCGTGACGTGATTGCATTCCCCAAAACGACTGCCGCACAATCACTTATGGATGGTTCGCCCACAGAGATCGAGCCGGGGCAATTGGCGGAGCTGCATTTGTCGATAAATATTGACAAGAGCAAGTAGCTATAATAGCTTTGATGTATTGCGGCACTTTGACTTGTGCCGCTTGTCTATTAAATGAGGTGTTGACACAACTCGTTGAGTGAACAAAATACCAGAACAATCGAACTTAAGAATATTGACCCGCGGCTCTTATTCGGCAGCAACCACGTTCTCCTCAAAAGCATAGAGTCCAGCTTTGATGCGCAGATTGTAGCGCGCGGGGATACAATATGGATTACCGGTGACGAATCGGCGCTGGTCGAAACGCTGTTCTATGACCTGTTCGAACGGTTGCGGTTACACGGTGAAATCTCCGAGCAATATCTTTCCTACGCTATTTCCTTCATCAAAGAGTCAGGTCGCGGACCGGCGACAGAAATGGAATTGTCGTCCGAGCTGTCGACCGTCGTCAAACTGGATGTGCGACCGCGAACGGTGGGGCAGAAAGCCTACATTGAGGCCGTCGAGAAGTATGATATCGTCTTCGGCATCGGGCCGGCCGGTACCGGCAAGACCTACTTGGCAGTTGCCGAGGCGGTTGCCGGACTTAAGAACAAGCTTTTCAACCGCATCATCCTGGTGCGACCGGCGGTAGAAGCAGGCGAATCACTCGGATTCCTGCCGGGTGACATTCGCGCCAAAGTTGATCCTTATTTGCGGCCGGTTTATGATGCGTTGCACGACATGTTACCGGCCGACAAGATCAAGAAGTTGATGGAGTTGGGTGTAATTGAGATCGTGCCGTTGGCATTTATGCGCGGCCGTACGCTCAACAACTCGTTTGCGATTCTGGATGAAGCGCAAAATACGACGGTCCCGCAGATGAAGATGTTCCTCACGCGTATTGGCGAAGGATCGAAAGCGGTGATAACGGGCGATGTCACTCAGATCGACCTGGACCGCAAACGATTGTCGGGCCTAATCGCTATTCAGAAGATTCTGCGTAATATCTCCGACGTGAAGTTCTGCTACTTGACGGACAAGGATGTCGTGCGACATCGGCTGGTCAAAGATATTATTCGCGCATTCGAGCGTTACGAAGAAGGGCGACGTTAGCCGATGTACGAACTGCTACGCAATATCAAGAGGGCGATCAGACGGCGGGTACGCAAGTATAGTGCGCGTCGGCTCGAACAGGACAAGCCCAGCTACAACAAATTCTGGATGGGTGTGGTTGTCATATTTGCGATCGTGTTTTCGTCGTTTCTTTTCCCGTTGGCGCAACTGTTTGCGCCGATTTCGACGCCGAATGTCGGCGAAGTTGCCTCCGAGGATATTGTCGCGCCTTTTGACTTTCCGGTATACAAGAGTCAGGGAGAACTGGACAATGAGATCCGCATGGCATTGGCGGCATTGCCGGCAGTGTTGATCTACGATCAGAGAATAGTCGACTCGTTGTTCGAGTCGGTAGACCGATTGTTCTTTCTGACGGATAGCCTGAAATCAGTTGTGGGTAATCGGAGTCGGATTGCGGATCGGCTGCGGCTGTTTTTTCCCCAAATCAAGATCGAGATACTGATGAAGCTGGCCGCCTGGGACAGCCTTGCCGCTCGCGAGACAATCATAATTGCCAGTTTGAAGGATCGTTACATAGTTGGTATTGCCCGCGTCGATAGTCTTGTGCCGGCGAACTATCACGAAGTGATAGTAGTTCGTCCAAACCGGGAGACTGTCTATGCTGCGGATCAGGTTCTGAGTCTGCAGCAGGGTCAACAGAAGCTGCTTGAGGATATTCAGATCCATTCGGGCGACTTCATTGACGATGCCCGCGATCTGTACGCCATCGCCCGCGAGTTTTTGCAGCCGAACTTGACGCTTTCGATGACGGAAACAGAAGCGCGGCGGGAGAAAACGCTGGCAGCGATTCCGCGAGAGAAACTTGTCATCAAGGCGGGGCAACGCTTGGTGGCGCGCAATGAACCGATCACCAGAACTCATATCGAATGGCTGACGGCCATGGCTCATTATCGTTCGTCGGTCGGCACCGAACAGGGTGCTTGGCAGTATCTACTGCCCATCGTGGCGCGCGTTGCTTTCGTTTCGTTCGTATTCTTCAGCTTTCTCTACTCGCTGTATCATCTTCGACCCAAAGGCGAATTCTGTTTCAGCCGAATTGTGCCGTTATTTTTGATCATCATGATGATAATGCTGGCGGCCTATCTGGTCACCGAGCAGGGGCATCTGCCGCCAACCTTGATTCCGGTCGCCGCGGGCATCATTCTTGTCGCGATACTCTATGACTTACAGGTGGCGGTTCTCACTTCGGTGGCGCTGGCGCTGCTTCTTGGAATCGTTTTCGAGTTTGACTTCGAAACCGCATTTCGTGCGATTATCGCCGGAGTGATGGCGGCGGTGGCGATGCGAGTCGTGCAGAAGCGGACCGACTTCTACCGCTGCGCTCTTCATCTCTCGATTACACTGGCTGCGAGCAACTTGCTTTTGGAATCGCTCAAGCTCTCGGATACGAACCTGGTGGTGAGGCAGTGCGGTCTGGGAGTTGTCAACGCCGTCGGCTCGACCTTTATTGCTATGGCACTGCTGCCATTGTTCGAATCATTCTTCTCATTCACGACGAATATCACGTTATTGGAACTGTCCGACCTAAACCATCCACTGCTGAAACGGCTGGCGATTGAAGCTCCGGGTACTTATCATCATTCGCTGGTGTTGAGTTCGCTGACGGAAGCGGCTGCCAAGGCGATCGGCGCGAATCCTCTGTTGGCCAGAGTCGGAACTTATTACCATGACATCGGGAAAATGGAAATCTCCGAATATTTCGTGGAAAATCAGTTTGGTGTAAAAAGCAAACACGATGAATTGGCGCCCTCAATGTCGGCGTTAGTAATCGTGTCGCACATCAAGCGAGGGCGCGAGATGGCCGAGGAATATGATCTGCCGGATCGGATCATCGAGTTCATTCAGGAGCATCATGGCACCTCGCTGATTAGTTTCTTCTATAACAAGGCCAAAGAGTTGAGTTCAAACGGCGACATGTCGGAGGCGGAGTTCCGCTATCCGGGGCCGAGGCCGCGTTCCAAGGAAACCGCGATCTTGATGATCGCCGATTCGGTCGAGGCAGCCTCGCGGACATTGGATGATCCCAAGCCGTCGCGCATTCGCAGCTTGATAAGGCGGATAACCAATGACAAGTATCAAGCCGAACAGCTCTTTGATTCACCGCTGTCGCTGGCGGATTTGCAGAAAATCGAAGACGCATTTGTGATGGTGTTGATCGGCGCATTTCACAATCGCATTGACTATCCGCATCCCGATGACGAGAAATCCAACTGATGTCGGGTGTACGTATACACAACACAGTGACCGGTATTCGCGTGCCGCGAGCGAGGTTGACGCGCCTTGCAGAAATCGTTCTGCACGCACAGGGCGTAGCGAAGTCGGTGAATCTGATTCTGGTTGCGGACAGCACTATGCGGCAGTTGAACCGGCGCTTTCGGCGACAGGACAAGACGACCGACGTGTTGTCCTTTGCGATGGAAGAAGACATCGAGCCGCTGCTCGGCGAAATCTATATTTCCATTCCCACGGCAAGACGAAACGCCACCGGTGACGGGCGCAGGCTCAATGAGGAGTTGCTACAGTTGTTCTGTCACGGTCTGCTGCATTTGACAGGCACACATCATCCGAACGCGAAAGCGCGTGCTGAGATGAAGCGGTTGGAGGATCAATACTTGTTGCATCTGGAGAAGGACAGGAAACGATGATCGGAATAGCGCTGCTGGTCGCCATCGGGCTGGCGTACTACCTCTCCTATCTTCTGAGTATCACCTCGGGTGGTCTTTATTTATCCGACTATGAGGAGAGCAAGTTCATCAACTCACTGTCGGCACACAAGCGTGAATACCTGCAGCGGCTTCTGAAGAATCCCAAGCGGGTTGCAGCCACTGCAGACATTGTGCTGTCAGCAGCTTTGATAGTTTCCACGGTCTGCTGGTTTGTGCTCGGGCGGTATTTGCAATTGCCCGCCGTCAATCATTACGTGCTGCAGATCGCGCTACTGCTGGTTGGCTGGTTCATTTACCTGTCGTTGATTGTGGTGTTTGCTCCGAATGTCAGACAGGAGAGGGCACTGGAGACCGTGCAGGCGCGTTGTTGGCTGTTGAAGTTGGTCATGTGGCTTTGTTCCCCGTTGGTCTCATTCCTGATTTCGCAGAAAGAGAAGCTGGTCGACAAGAAGGATCTCGATGAGAAAAAGGAAGAGATCGTGGAACGGGCGATTGAATCCTTGGCCGACTCCGCCGGAATTGACGAACCGCTGATGGAGCAGGATGTCAAACGGATGATCGGTAACATCTTTGATTTCGCCGATTCCGAAGTGCGCGAGGTAATGGTTCCCCGCATCGAGATGGTGGCTCTGGAGAAAGGCGCTACGCTCGCTGACGTGCAGAAACTGTTGAACGACTCTGGCCATTCGCGCTATCCCGTCTATGAGGAAGATATCGACAATATCAAAGGCATGCTCTATGTGAAAGATCTCTTCCAGAAAATCCCATTGCCCGATTCCCAAGCCGACTTGACCGCTTTTGCGCGTCCCGTTTACTTTGTGCCGGAATCGAAGAAACTCGACAATCTGCTGGCGGATTTTCGTTCGCAGAAGATTCACATTGCAATTGTAGTTGACGAGTATGGCGGCACCGCGGGGCTCATTACTCTGGAAGATCTCCTTGAGCTTATTGTCGGCGACATTCAGGATGAGCACAACGTCGAAGAATCTGATGTCGTTCAGGTGTCCGCAAGTGAGTTTATCGTGTCGGCGAATTTGTCGATGGAAGATCTTTCTGACAAGCTGAACCTGAAGCTTGAAGAGAAGGATTTTGAGACGGTCGGCGGCTACATCTATGACCTAGTCGGTTCATTGCCGCGCGTGGGGCAGAAAATCAGCGTCGATGACATCGACTATGTTGTTGAAAAGGTATCGGGGCAGCGCATCGACAAAGTCCGCATTACGATCCATCACGCCGAAAGAACCTGAGCTATCGGGAAGTGCACGACGAGGGGATGAAGATTAGCCAAAGCATTAACCCCTAACGAAACCGTCGCAAACGCAGAGCATTAGTTACCACAAAGAGGGAAGAGCATGACATGGCGGCTGCCGCAATGGCCGGCGAAAGCTGAATATGATACAGCGGATAGAATATGCCGGCTGCCAACGGAATTGCGGCAACATTGTAGAAGAACGCCCAGAAGAGGTTCTGCTTGATGTTGCGTAGCGTCGCCCGCGCCAAACGAATTACGATTGGCACACGGCCAATGTCGTGGCCGGTCAGAGTGACAGACGCCGATTCGACGGCAATCTCCGTACCGCTGGAAAGCGCGATGCCGACATCCGCCAGCGCCAGCGCCGGAGCATCGTTGATGCCGTCGCCGACCATACCCACCGAAACGCCTTCGGATTTGCGTTTCTTGATCAACATCAGTTTTTGCTGAGGTAGCAGTTCCGCGTGTACCTCTTCGATGCCAAGTTCTCGACCAACTCGTTGGGCTGCTGCCTGATTGTCGCCCGTAATGATGGTTGGGGTGATTCCCAAAGAACTAATCTCCGCGACGGCCCGTTTAGCATCCGGTTTGATCTGATCGGCGAGGGCAACGTATCCACTAAGTCGCCCATCGATCGCGATAAAGATCAATGTGCGCCCTTGCTCGAGTTCACGGGAATACCCAGTGTCTAATGAGGCGATATCAACCTCGCGGGCTTGCAAGAGCTTGAGGGTTCCCAGCAGGACATTGCTGCCGTTGACGATGCCCGATGCTCCCGCTCCCGCAAGTGATGTAAAATCGTCGCAATCTTGAGTTTGGACGCCCTTGGATTCGGCATATGCAAATACGGCTCTCGCCAGAGGATGCTCAGAACGTTTCTCGACACTTGCGGCAAGGCGCAGTAATGTCGGCTCGTCGATAGCAATCGTCTTCACGTTGACAACCTCGAGACGTCCATAGGTGAGTGTGCCGGTCTTATCGAAATAGATGGTTTTAAGCCGGGCAATCTGCTCAAAGGTCTCTCCACTCTTGAAGAGAATGCCGAGCGATGCCGCCTTGCCGATGCCAACCATTACCGCCATCGGAGTTGCCAATCCCAAGGCGCAGGGACAGGCGACAATCATTATGGCGATAAAGCTTTTCAGAGCAAATGCAAACTGGGCGCCCGCGATCAACCAGATGACGAGCGTGAGAAGTGCGAGAGTAATTATGATCGGTACGAACACCGCGGCTACTTTGTCGGCAAGCTTCTGAATTGCCGGTTTGGAACTAAGCGCTGCTGATACCAGCTCGGCTATTTTGCTGAGCCGCGAGTCTGCTTGCCGGCTTGTAACCTCAAAATCGAAACTGCCACTGATATTGATCGTACCACCGGTGACTATATCACCAGAGGTCTTGTCAATCGGTAGCGGTTCGCCGGTTAGCATTGACTCGTCTATGGTGGCTATCCCTTTGATAATTCTGCCGTCGGCGGCGATTCGTTCGCCGGGGCGCACGCGGACGATATAGCCCGGCGCCAAGAGTGCCGAAGACATCTGTTGCTCTTGACCGTCCTTGACAACGATTGCTTCATCGGGTCGGGACTTGAGGAGTTTGGTGATCGCCGCAGAACTGCGCGACCTGGCCTTTGTTTCAAGGAATCTGCCAAGCAGGATTAACGCGATGATCATCACCGCGCTATCGAAATAGTATTCCGGCATTGTGCCGTTGCGCTGGAAGTAGCCTGGGAATGCGAGCACAATCACACTGAACCAGTATGCCGCCGATGTGCCGAGCGAGATCAGAGTGTTCATGTCGGCGGAGCGACGTCTAATCGAGTGCCACAGTCCCTTGTGAAATCTGAAGCCACCCCAGAAATAGACAGCCGTTGCCAGCACAAACTGGATGTAGGCGGAAAGGGTCATGTCTATGTGGGCGATGTGTAGATGATCGATTGCCATCAGACCCATGGTGATAAATGCGGCAATCAGGCTGAACACCAATGGTCGTTTTATTTCGTGGATTTCGCGAGCCAGCGGATCGACCGTCTGGGCAGCCGTGGTGACTGCGGTTACTTCGTAGCCGCTGCCGGAAAAGAGCGATGTAAGTGTACCCTGTAGGTCCATCACGCCGACGTGTCTGACAACTCCGGTTCCGGCGGCAAAGTTGATATCGACGGACACAACGCCCGGAATAGCTGATATGTGTTTCTCCACGTTGAGCACACACGAGGCACAGTGCATGCCGCTGATCTCGATGCGGGCTTCCTGCGGACTCATTGGATAACCGGCGATCCGTAGTTGACGGGCGATCTGGTCGATACTGACGCGGTCGGGGTCGTAGGAAAAAGTCGCCTGGCGAGTCGCGAGGTTTGCCCCGGCGTCGCTTACACCGGCAATGCTCGACAGCACGCCTTCCACCCGCGCAATGCACCCGGCACAAGATATTCCCTCAAGCGGAACGGTGACACCACGGGTCTGCGTTTTCGCTGATATTGTGCCGTGACGGATCAAGTCCTCGAACCTCCAGACATAAGATACGACCGTTCTAACGCTTTATGCAGCGAATCGTTCCGGCAGTTGGAGGAGTCGCGACTACGATCTGATAAAATGTGGCATCGGGTGCGGAATCTCCATGGAGATCTCCACCAGACCGCCGTACTCGCCTTCGACATACCACGGCGATTGGTAGATCAACTTGTGGACGCCGTTCTTTTCAATGGTGTAGCAGTTGGTCTGCTGCGATGCCATCAGCTCGCGCAACTTTGTGCGTGAAGGTTCGGGATGGCAATCGAGCAAGTTCGTGCCGATCAGCGCCGCGCCGCCATCGCCGGCGAAGGTCGCGATTGCCTTGTCATTCATCGTCAGTATTACGCCGTTGCGGTTGCAGACCGTAATTGCCGCCGGGAATTCCTTAATCCATTCTGGTGTGTTCATCTTTGAACTCTCTCTGGTGATTTGTCTTGGTGTCAGATATGTTGCAAGTGTCAGAACCCTTCAGCTTTTGGCGAAGATAGATTCATTTACCGGGGAGGTTCCAACTTGCCGATCCAAAGCTGATGGAGTCAAACCCCTGCAAACTAAACAATTCGCGGACTGCTTCGTACACATAATTAGGTTGGGCACTCGTTTCCGGGAACAGATACCCCGAAAACGGGGAAGTCAGGATGAAAGGGCGCTTGCACCGGATAGTGACCTGATGACCGCCAGAGCGAAGCATTCATGCTGGGAGAAGCTAATACGTTTGATCGATTCATCAACGTAAAGTTGCCGTTTTCGACGAGCGCAAATAACCCAGCGGGACGATTTAGGGCTTTACAGAAATCGAAAACGTGCTATATTCTGAAAAATGGTACTTACCCCGGGCGAGTTCCCGGCTCTTGGAGCATTACTGTATGAAAAAATTCCTATTGGTGCTGCTGTTTGTCCTGTTTGCGGCAGCGCAGGCAGGGGCTGCTGATCTCTACAAAGTCCTTGTTCGCGAACAAGTTGACGCTGAGCGACTCTCAACATTGGGTGTTGAACCGATTTTGTCTTTTCGAGGCGGATACCTGATTCTGGCTGACTTGTCTGCTTCTGATAAGCTCCGGGAATCTGGATTAGCGGCTGAGTTGCTGGCTAAGGACGTCGATCGCAATGAATTGGCGCTCGACCATGGATTGGATGGAGCGAATATTGGAAAGTACTCGCTGCTGTTTCAGGAAGATCAGGTGCGCGTGTACAGAGTGGATCCAGAGCTGCTTCTCCAGCCGACGGAAACTACTGGTCTGATGCCTCTGAAGGGATTGCCGATTACAGTCCAATACCGACCCGCGGAGATAATGGAAGAGAGAGCAACTGCTGATCTCTCCAGAGTGAAGGGAATCATGAGCGCGATCAGTCAGGACTCACTGACAAACTACGTTCTCCAGTTACAGGCGTTTTATCGGCGTACGACCGGTACCTCAAACTGTCTGGCCGCTCGTGACACGATCGCCCAGCGGTTTCGCAGATTCGGGTACACTGATGTGACGTACGACGGTTTCACCTTCTCGGGGGGCACCAAGACCGGCTACAATGTAATTGCCAAAAAGACCGGAACAGTTTACCCGGACTACCACATCATAGTGTGTGCTCATTACGATGGCGTATCTGCAAGTCCGGCCGCGGACGATAATGGCTCCGGGACGGCAGGAGTTTTGGAACTGGCGAGGGTGATGAAGGATTCAGCCTTTGCGGTCACGGTGTTGTTCATCACTTTTGATGCCGAAGAGACCGGCCTGAACGGCTCGACTCATTATGCCCAGGCGGCTCAGGCGCAAAACGAGAAGATTCTGGCTGTTTTCAATATGGACATGATTGCTGACGAAAACAACTACTCTGACGCGAACCTCTTCCACGGCAACAGTACGCGCCTGGCACAGACCTGGATAAACATTGCCGGTCCGTTGGTTGGCATCACCGGTCATCTGGCGGGAGGATCGGCCGGATCCGATCATTACCCATTTACCGGTTTTGTTGCGAATTCGATTTTTCTGGCGGAGTACAATTTCTCAACCGTATACCATAGCGCTCATGACAGCACGACCCACATGAATTTCGAATACATGACTCGGATGGTGCGCGCATCGGCTGCCTGGTTGATGATGGTTACCAATTCCAATGATTTCGACGGCGATGGCATCGCTAATGCGTTTGACAACTGCATGCTTGCCTCCAACCCCACGCAGGCCAATGGTGACGGGGACAGTCTCGGCGATGCTTGTGACAACTGTCCCAACGTGTTCAATCCGCTGCAGGAAGACGAAAACGGAGATGGGGTGGGAGATTACTGCGACGGTCAGATGCACATCATGAGCTACCAAATTCCTGACGGTTATAAAGAGGTACCTTACAACTACCAGATGCAGGTGCTTGGCGGAACTCCTCCTTACAACTGGACATATGTTAGCGGCGACATGCCCTATGGCCTGATATTCACTGGTGGCGCGCAAGGGACTCTTAGCGGTACGCCGACTTGGAAAGCGACGTTTTACTTTACCATCGCCGTGTCAGACAACAGTGCGCCGACGATGGTGGACACCATACCTTGCAGTATGAAAATCACGGACCCGCCGCAGATATACGTCTGCGGTGACGCCGACGCGGGTGGAACAGTCAATGTCGCAGATGCAGTGTACTTGATCAGCTACATCTTCTCCGGCGGATCTGCTCCCAATCCGATGCTGAGGGGAGATGTCGACTGTAACAGCGCCGTGAATATTTCGGATGTAGTCTACTTGATCGCCTATATCTTCTCAGGAGGTCCGGCGCCCTGCGCAGCGTGTTAGGACGAAGAATCTCGACTGGAACTTACCAAGAAAAGACGGTTGGTGGAGCAATTCCATTGGCCGTTTTGATTCAAGCGAAATGGGGGACGCAAGTTGGGACTGTTGAAAAGGCCCGGACCGTGTCATTGCGAGGAGTGCGGAGAGGTGATGTAGGGTGTGGAGCACGACGAAGCAATCTCGATTTGCGTTCTCCAGATGCAAACGCGCAGATTGCTACGTCGTCGTTGCCCCTCCACTCTCTCTTCCATCCTGACTCCTCGCAATGACAATTTCGAGGTATTTCAACAGTCCCAAGTTTATACGACCGCGATCATGCCGCCGCCGATCTCGGTGATCTCGCCAATGATCGAGGCATCAACAATCCCACCGGCTCTGAGATTGGCAAGCAGCTTTTCGCTTTCTGATGTTGCGACGGCGATGAGTAATCCACCGGATGTCTGAGCGTCACAGAGCACATATCTTAGAACGCGCGAAACATTGTCGTTCCATTTGACGAAAGGCGCGACGTAGTCGAGGTTGTTTTCGGTACCTCCGGGAATTACCCCGGACGATGCAAATCCAACTGCCTCACTGATGAGGGGCACTGCCTGCGAATTGATGCGGGCATTTACGCCACTACCAACAGTCATTTCCTTGAGATGCCCCAACAGTCCGAAGCCGGTGACATCGGTCACAGACGAGACATCGTAACGCAGCATCGTCTCGGCGGCGATGTCGTTCAGGCAACTCATGATGCCGATCACTTTCTGAGTCAACGCTTCGTCCGCCATCTGTCTTTTGATCGCCGTGCTTATGATGCCTGTGCCAATAGGTTTGGTGAGGATCAGTTTGTCGCCGACACGCGCAGTGTTGTTCCTCAGAATTCGGCTTGGATCGACAATACCGGAAACGGCCAGCCCATACTTGGGCTCGGTATCATCCACGGTATGTCCTCCGATGATGCTGATACCTGCTTGGGCTGCTTTGTCTGCGGCGCCTTGCAGGATACGCTGCAGGACACTCATCGGTAGCCGGTTGGATGGAAAGCCAACGATACTGAGTGCAAAAAGCGGCTTGCCACCCATGGCATAGATGTCGGAGAGTGAGTTGGCGGCCGCGATCGCTCCGAAGTGATAGGGGTCATCAACGATAGGGGTGAAGAAATCGACCGTTTGTACAATCGCGAGCTTGTCGCTGAGTCTGTAAACGGCGGCATCATCTGAGGATTCGGCGCCAACCAAAACGTTGGCATCAGTCGGACGCGGCAAGGACGCCAGTATCTTTTCCAGCGCCTGCGGGCGGAGTTTACAGGCACAGCCGAGACCGTGAGTATATTTAGTCAGCCGCACCTGTTCATCGGTGGTGAAGATCACCGGTTCAACTCTCTCGGTAGGTATCAAGCGGTTGATCGTTAACACAATCGCTTCCACTGCCTGCTTGATTTCCATCTCCGTAGTCATTGCGCCGGTGGAGAAGCGAATTGTGCCCATGGCATACTCTACCGGCACACCCATCGCTTCCAAGACGTGCGACATAATCACTTTGTCCGAGTGACAGGCGGCGCCGGGCGAACAAGCAACCTGTTCCAACTCGGAGATGATCGTGTTCGCTTCGATTCCGGGAAATGATACGGACAAAGTATTGGGGAGTCGTTTCTCCGGATGACCGTTGATCCTGCATGAAGGAATGCGCGCAACAATCACCTGCTCCAGCATGTCGCGAAGCTGCCGCGAGTGCCTGCCATTGCTTTCGAGATCGCGGGCGGCGATTTCGCAGGCCTTGCCGAGTCCAACGATCTCCAGCACGTTCTCGGTGCCGGCGCGGAGGTTCTGCTCATGTGCGGCTCCGTGTATAAACTTCTGTAGCTGGATTCCACGCCGGATATACAATGCACCGATGCCTTTTGGAGCATACAGTTTGTGTCCGGCGATACTAATCATGTCGACGCCAAGTATCGGACAATCGACGGGAATCTTGCCGACCGCTTGAGCTGCGTCGGTGTGCATGGCAATTGCGCGTTTTGCAGCGAGGCTCGCAATTTCGGCAATCGGCTGAATAGTGCCGACTTCATTATTGGCCAACATGATACTAATCAAAATCGTGCCCGGGCGAATGGCGCCTTGAACATCATCCGCATCGACCAAGCCGTACTCGTCAACCGGAAGGTAGGTCACTTCAAAACCCACGGTTTCGAGATATTCGCAAACCTCAATGACCGCAGGGTGTTCAACCTGAGAAGTGATGATGTGGTTTCCTTTATCGCGGTGCTTTAGGGCATAACCCTTGATGGCGAAATTGTTCGATTCGCTGCCGCCGGAAGTGAAGATGACCTCATCAACGTGACACTTCAGCATGGTAGCCACCTGCGCGCGCGCATTCTCGACCGCCTTGCGTGTTTGGGCGCCGTACCAGTGAGCACTCGAAGGGTTACCGAAGTGCTCGCGAAGATAAGGGATCATGGCCTCGGCCACTTCGGGATGTATCGGTGTCGTTGCGTTGTAGTCGAGATAGATGTGTTCCACTCAGGTTCTCCTCTGATCGTCTTCATGAGATGACGATCCTGCACACGCCAATCGCAAGATCAAGCCGGCGGTTGCCTGTGTCAAGCGCAATTGGGATACGTGGGCGCAAGCAAAAGCACAAAAAAACAACCGGCGGATGGTTTCACCCGCCGGTCTCAAATCTGTCGATGGTCGAATATTGGCTACGGCGAGACGTGAACAATCTTCTTGTTGCGTCCCTTAGCGGCAAACTCGACAACGCCGGTAATCAAAGCGTAAAGCGTGTTATCGCGGCCAATGCCGACATTGCGTCCCGGGAGCACTTTGGTGCCGCACTGACGCATGATGATCGAACCGGCCAACACCGCCTCACCACCAAAGCGTTTGACACCGCGCCTTTGGGAATTCGAGTCACGCCCGTTCTTTGACGATCCTAAACCTTTTTTATGTGCCAAAGCTTCCTCCGATCTAATTCAATCTAGCGGATCCCGTGACGCCGAGACCCTTAGCAAGTTATGTATAATACGATTTTCCTTGTAGTCGTCAAGCGGATTTTTCAGCGTCGCTCACCGCGAGTGCTCTGGCTGATCGTAAGTCCGTCGCGACAAACTGAGCTGAACAGACCTGACTCCTTGTATGGCAATGGTTTGCAAGAAAAACGGGGTGGGTTTCTCGACCCACCCCGCAGGATTGTCCAATCAAAATGCAAGCTCTAAACTGCCGCACTCTTGTGAGTGTCGGAGACGACATTTATCGAGAACTGCAGCTTGTCCTTCTCGGGTGCAATGTCCACCAAGATGTCACAGTCGCCGGCAAATTGTCCGCGGAGGATATCCTCGGAGAGCGGATCGTCCAGATGCTTCTGCAACGCGCGTTTAAGATGGCGCGCGCCATAGAGGGGATCAAAGCCCTTCTCGGCGATATAGCGCTTGGCGTCATCGGTAACACTTATGCTCAAGCCGCGCTCCGCCAGCCGCTTGGCCATGTCCGCCAACAGAATTTCGACGATCTGCAAAATGTGTTCCATCGACAGCGGATGGAAGATGATCGTTTCGTCGATGCGGTTAAGCAACTCGGGGTTGAAAATGCGCTTCATCTCCGCGAC
>CAIVAP010000073.1 GCA_903903945.1 uncultured bacterium
AGATTGAGGTTCCGTAACCGGTGCTTCCTAAAGACATCATCAAGAAAATCCGCCGCATCGAAATCACGACCCGCAAGCTGGTCAACGATGTCTTCGCGGGCGAATATCACTCCAGTTTCCGCGGACGCGGCATGGAGTTCGAAGAAGTGCGCGAGTACCAGCCGGGGGACGATATTCGTCTGATTGACTGGAACGTCACCGCTCGCACCGGAGCGCCGTTCGTCAAGAAATTTCGCGAGGAACGTGAGTTGTCGGTGATGCTGCTGGTGGACGCTTCCTCCTCGGGGCAATTCGGCACCAGAAATCAGCTTAAAGAGGAGATGGCTGCCGAAATCTGCGGACTGCTGGCTTTTTCGGCGACGCACAACAATGACAAGGTGGGGATGATCATCTTCACCGATCAGGTGGAGAAGTTCATCGCGCCGCGAAAAGGTCGGGCGCACGTGCTGCGTTTGATCCGCGAGATTCTCTATTTCAAACCGACCGGCAGATCGACCAATATCGGCGCGGCACTGGAATATCTAAATCGCGTGATCAAGCGTAAATCGGTCGTGTTTCTCGTGAGCGATTTCCTCAGCACCGGTTATGCGAGCGATCTCATGATCACCAACCGCAAACACGATCTCATCGCAATTCGCATCAGCGATCCCCGCGAGTCCAAGTTGGAGAACTTTGGGATGATCGATTTCGAGGACGCCGAAACCGGGGAAATCATCACAGTCGACACTGCCGACTTGCTGTTCCGAAAGGACTTCTCTTCTCGCGCCACGGAGTTGAACGAGCAACTGGAGAAGGCGTTCCGGCGAATCAATCTCGACTATATTCAGCTTACGACCGGACAGGACTACATCTTCCCGCTCTCGGCCTTTTTCAAACAGCGCGAACGGAGGTACCGTCGGTGAAGCCGGGTGGGATACGAAAGGCGCTGATCTTTCTGCTTGCCGCGCAGGCGTTGCTGGCGGCGGTGTTTGTGTTCTATCGCACCGCCGAAGGGGACGAAGGCTTTTATCTGGCGGCGGCACAGCGCGTAGCGGACGGGATGACTCTGTATGCGGATTTCTTTTTCCCGCAGGGGCCGATGATGCCGTTGGTGTTCGCGACTTTCTCCGGTTGGGGTATGACGTCGCTGTTGCTTCTGAGGATGTTGGCGCTGGTTGCGGGACTGCTGCTGACTTACCAATCATACCGCATCGTACGGGAACACACGGGGGATGACCGAGCGGCGCTCACGGCGGCATTCTTAATGGCATTTAACGGCATGTTTCTGGCATGGCATTCGGTGTTCAAGCCGTTCGCTTTTGTCGATCTGTTTCTGTTGTTGTCGTTCGGATATTTGCTGCGGGCGGAAACAACAGAGAAGGGGTTTCACTGGAATGCCTTTCTGTCGATGCTGTTTCTGTCTACCGCGGTGAACTTCCGCTCGATTTTCTTGCTGCTCTTGCCGGTGTATCTGTATTTCATCCTGAAATCAGCGAAGCGTCCGGGTCCGGGTTCGGCAAAGACCCTGCTCATTATGCTGGCGGGTCTGATTGTTCCATCGATACCGGCGCTGGTGCTCTTTCTCAAAGCGCCTGGCAATTTCTGGTTTGATAACGTAATTTTTCATATATACCGAGAACCAATCACACCGTTTTCGGCGCTCGTTCTTCACAAGGTCACAGTGTTCGGCAAATTCCTGGCGCTACCACAGACGATACTGCTGCTCGGGGCATTGCTCGGCGGGTGGTATTTGCTCAAGCACAAGGTTGTCGAAAACAACATCATGTATCGACGGGCGTTACTGTTGGCGGTGCTGATCTGCGTGATTTATCTGATACCAACGCCGGTGCATTTACAGTACTTCCAGGAGGCGATGCCGTATCTGATAATTGCGGCGTTGCCGGTGTTTGTCCTGATAAATCGCACCGAAGGTTTGAAGGCACTGCGGCGTTCCGCGATGCTGCTATATGCTGTCGGAGCAATACCGTTTGTGTGGTTGTTCATAGTGTCGCCGCTTCCGAGGAATGCTCGATTCGAACTGCCGCAGCTTAGGTCGGTAGTGGCGGAGGTGCAAGCGCGGTCGTCGTCGAATGACACGCTGCTATCCGAATGGGCGGGATACACCGCATTGTCACAGCGGCCCCAATTGTCGGGTTCGGAGCATGTCGGGTTTTATTTTCCGTTGGCTGTTGATCGCGAAGCGTACGCAAGCAATCATCTGCTCACCAATGACGATATCGTCGAGGCGTTGCAGCAGAAACGCCCGAAGCTCGTTGTCGTCGATTACAAGGTCTATCCCGAGTGGCAGGGCGCACTCGACAGCAATTACCGACTGGCTTCAACCATCGGGGAAACGATGCTTTACGAGAGGAACCATGACACGCTTTAGTCAACTGGTGCTGGTGTTTCTGATTTCTCTTGCGACAGCCCTGCACGCTCAGGACAAGATCAGTGTCGAGTCGACCATCGACAAGCAGACGATTACTATCGGTGATCGAATTACGTACACGGTCAAGATCGCATCTGACACTTCCTTGGTCGTCGATTCGCTCACGGTCGGCACGAATCTGGGGTCGTTCGAGGTCAAGGATTACAAGCCGCGTCAGAGTTTGGTCAAAAACGGTACTCGCACGTCAACGGAGTCGTTTGAGATCACGACTTTTACAACGGGCGATTACAAGATTCCGCCGGTGACGATTCGCTATCGCACACCTTCCGGCGAAGTCAAGTCGATTGCCACCGATCCGCTGCCGATCAAGGTCAACTCACTTCTTAGCGGTGAGCAGGGGGAAGACATCAAACCGCTCAAGCCGCAGAAAATGTTCCCTCGGGAATTTCCGACTTTGTGGGTAATAGCCGGGTCGGTGTTGATCGCAGGGGCGATCCTGTTCGTCTGGCTTTATCGCCGAGCGCGCCGACCGATCAATCTCAGCACAGCGGTGGCTGATACGCGATTGCCGTGGGAGATCGCGTTGGAGGAGTTGGCGAAGCTGCGCGAATCGGATTTGCTCGCGCGTGGTGAATACAAGCTGTTCTATCTCGAATTGTCGGACATTTTTCGCCGCTATTTGGAGAGACGATACGGCATCTATGCGTTGGAGCGCACGACGATTGAGATTATCATGGAGTTCCGCCAGTTGGCACTGGATAAAGAGGAAGAGAAGGTCATCCACGACTTTCTTGAAGGCTGCGATCTGGTGAAATTCGCCAAATTTCTCCCAACCGCCGAAGACATCGAACGCGACTATCTGACCGCCAAAGAATTTGTCATTCAGACACGCTCCTTTCCGTTTAGTACCGTCAAGGAGGGTGAGTAGGTGTTCCAGTTCGCCAGCCCGACTTTCCTCTGGTTATTGTTGCTTGTGCCGCTGTTGGGGTTTCTCGCTTTTCGCAGGAAACGGGAAGCCGCAATCAAGTTCTCGGACATCACACTTCTGCGAGGCGCCAAGGAATCGCCACGGGCGCGCAGACGGAAGTGGTTGCCAATTCTGCGGCTGGTCGCGGTGACGTTTTTCATCATCGCATTGGCGCGACCACAATCGGGCAAAAAGACTACGGAAGTGACGTCGGAGGGAATCGATATTATGCTCGTGCTGGATATTTCCAGCACGATGAAATCGGAAGACTTCAAGCCCCAAAACCGGATGTACGTCGCCAAAGAAGTAATCAAAGAGTTCGTCAAAGGTCGGCAGAACGACCGGATCGGACTGGTGATCTTTGCCGGTCAGGCTTTCACGCAGTGTCCGTTGACGCTGGATTATGGCGTGCTGCTGACTTTTCTTGACCAAGTGGATTTTGGCATGGTTGAGGATCGCACGGCCATCGGGATGGGTCTCGCGACCGCCGTCAACCGCCTGCGCGATTCCAAGGCCAAGTCGCGGATCATCATTCTGTTGACCGACGGCATCAACAACACCGGTGAGATCGATCCGCAGACGGCCGCCGACATTGCCCATGCACTCGGCATCAGGGTATATACTATTGGTGTAGGCAAGCCGGGCAAGGCGCCATACCCGATCGAAGACCCGGTCTTCGGCAAGCGCTATATCTACATGGATAACGAGTTGGACGAGGCGCAATTGACCAAGATTGCCGAGATCACCGGCGGCAAGTATTTCCGCGCCAAGACCGAGGATATGCTGAAGAATGTCTACGACCAGATTTCGCAACTGGAGAAAACCAAGGTGAAGATCAAGGAGTATCTCCAGTACGATGAGCATTTTCCGTATCTGCTTATGTTGGGAGCCATTGCGCTGCTCTTGGAGTTGATGTTGCGGGAAACCTTGCTGCGGCGGTTGCCGTAATGGAATATCGGGAACGATAGTGTGTACAATGGTTGAGGAGAGTTGATGAGATTCGCTACGCCGGAATACTTCTACCTCGGTGTCTTCGCGATAACGTTGATCGGACTGTTTGTTCTGTGGAGCGCCCGTAAGAAAAGGCGGCTGTTGGAGTTGTTTGCCGACAAGAAGCTCATCAGCGGACTCATTGCGAATTTCTCAGTGCAGAAACGGCGCTATAAGTACTTGCTGCTGTTTCTGGGATTGATTTTCCTGGTTTTGGCACTCGCACGACCGCAGTATGGCACGCATATGGTGATGCTCAAGCGAGAAGGGCAGGATGTGATGCTCGTCGTTGACTGCTCCAAATCGATGCTGGCGGAGGACATGAAACCTAACCGGCTGGACAAGGCCAAGCAAGAAGTGCGCGGTCTGATATCACGGATGACGGGGGATCGGGTTGGACTCGTGGCGTTTGCCGGCGCGGCGTTTACCGAGTGCCCATTGACGCTGGACTACTCGGCGGCGCAGATGTTTGTCGACGTGCTTGATGTCGATCTGATACCCAGGCCGGGCACGAATATCGGCGCAGCGATTGAAGCGGCCACGGCAGCGTTTAATCAAAAAGAGCGCAAGAACAAGGTCATGATTATCATCACAGATGGTGAGGACTTCGGTGGGGATATCAAGCGGGCGGTCAAAGAGGCGAAGGTGCAGGGAATCAAAATATACACGATCGGCCTCGGCAAACCGGAAGGGGAGCCGATCCCGATTCGCAACGATCGCGGTGAAATGATCGGCTATAAAAAAGATGAGCGCGGTGAATTGGTGCTGACCAGACTGGATGAACAGATGTTGCAGGAGATTGCTGCCGATGCCGATGGCCGATACTATCACGCTTCGGCGGGTGAAATCGCGCTTGATCAAATATATGAAGACATCAACGCCATGGAGAAGAAAGAGCAGAAGGGAATGTTGATGACGCAGTATGAAGATCGCTACCAGTATGTGCTGCCGTTTGCGATCATCTGTTTTGGCGCGGAAATCCTCATCTCGGAGCGCAAGTCGCGCCGCAAGGAGAATGCAGCCAATGAGACAAACTGATTTGTGGCGGATGATGGCTGTTTGCGCCATAACGTTGGTCATGCTTCTGAGCGGCCCGGCGGCGCGCGGCGATTATCGAGCCCTTAATGAAAAGGGGAACAAGGCGCTGGCCGAGGACAAGGCCGACGAAGCGTTGAAGTACTACAAGGACGCTGAAGTCGAAAAGCCGAAGCAGCCGGTACTGGATTACAACATCGGCACGGCGCTGTACAAGCAGAACAAGTATCCTGAAGCGGTGCAGCGATACACGCGCGCGCTTAACACCGACGATCCGAAGTTTCAGGCGGACGCCTACTATAATTCCGGCAATGCGCTTTTTCGCGCTCAGCAGTACGCCGAAGCGATCAATGCCTACAAGAAGAGCTTGGAGATCAATGCTGAGGACAGTGACGCGAAGTATAATTTGGAACTGGCGCGTGTAAAGCTAAAAGAGCAGGCGCAGAAACAGGATAAGCAGCAGAACCAGCAAAACAACCAAGATAAACAGGATCAGCAGAAGCAAGATCAGCAGCAACAGGATCAGCAGCAGAATCCGCAGGATCAACAAGATCAGCAGAAACAACAAGAGCAGCAACAACAGCAAAGTCAACAAGAGCAGCAGAAGAACGGACAACAGCAGCAGGATCAGCAAGAAGGCGAGCAAGAGCAGCAACAGCAGAAGGACGAGCAGCAGAGCGGCGACCAGAACCAAGAGCAGCAACAGCAGCAACAGAAGGCTTCTCGCGGGCAGCAGCAGAAGATGAGTAAGCAAGATGCCGAGCGGATTTTGAACGCAATTAATAGCGACGAAAAGCAATTGCAGAAACAGTTAACTCGGTTTAAGGTGGGAACCAGCAACGCGGGCAGGAGTGGCAAGGACTGGTAGGTGTGACAATGAGGAAATCGATTGTTCTCGCTGTCGTGACGGTTTGCGTGATTGGCTCATGCTCGGCGCTCTTTGCCGAGACTACGGTCAATGCCAAAGTTGATCGCACGGAGATTTCCGAAGGGGAGTCGGTTCAGTACACAATCGAGATTAAAGGGGATGTCAGTAGCCTTCCCGCGCTGGATCTAGGGCAGCTTCCGGACTGGCAGGTTTACTCTTCGGGTACCAGCTCCAATTATTCATGGATCAATGGTCGCACGGAGCAATCGAAGCAATACAATTTCATACTGTCGCCGACCCGAACCGGGCGGCTGAACATCCCGGCCTTCCGGCTGACCATCGACAACAAGTCGTACGATACGCCACAGCTCTCGGTTGTGGTCAATCCGGTTGCTATGCCTCAGTCGCGCAATGTGCCTCCTACCCGCGGGCGGCAGCGGGCACAGACATCGCAACAGCAGCAACTGAGCCGGGACGACCTGCTGCTGCGCTGCACGGTCAACCGAGACACCGTCTATGTCAACCAGCAGGTGACTTTGTCCATGAAGTTCTACTATCGGGTGCGACTCTTGGCCAATCCGGAACCGCGGATTCCACAGCGGACCGGCTTCTGGGCGGAGGACCTTGGGCAGTGGCGCTCCGATCAAGAGACC
>CAIVAP010000074.1 GCA_903903945.1 uncultured bacterium
CGCCAATACACAATCGTGATTGTGACTCACAACATGCAGCAGGCGGCGCGTATTTCTGACTATACGGCCTTCTTTTATGAAGGCTACATGGTAGAGTTTGGCGAAACACGGAAGATATTCACCAAACCGGACAAAAAGCAGACCGAGGACTATGTCACCGGCCGCTTTGGATGATTTGTCGTAGGGCAAGCCTACTTGTGGCTTGACGTACAAAGAGATTGAGGACGAAAACATGGCTCAACACTTACAACGAGAAATTGACCGGCTCAAGCGCAAGATACTTGCGCTCGGCGCCTTGGTCGAGGAAGATTTACGGCTTGCCGTCAAAGCGCTTGGCGAGCGTGACGACAAGCTAGCGCGCCGAGTAGTTGAAACTGACATCGAGATCGACAACATGGAAGTTGAAGTGGAGGAAGATTGTCTCAAGGTGCTGGCGCTGCATCAACCGGTCGCTATCGATCTCCGCTTTATCATCGCAGTCCTCAAGATCAACAATGATCTGGAGCGCATCGGTGATCTCTCCGCTAACATTGCCGAGCGAGCGGCCTCTATCGCCAAGCAGGAACGCGTGGAAAGCCCATACGATTTCCCTGAAATGTCGCAAAAAGTTCAAGTGATGTTACATACCGCGCTTGACTCGCTGGTGAATCTCGACTCCAAGTTGGCGCATAAGGTGTTGGCGGCGGATGATGAAGTTGACGCCATCAACCGCAGCATGTATGAAAGAGTGCAGCAGCATATCCGCCGGAGTCCCGACATGATGGACACGCTGATTCAGATGCTTGCAGTCTCGCGCAACCTCGAACGAATCGCCGACCACACGACCAACATCGCCGAAGATGTGATCTACATGGTCGACGGCGAAATCATCCGCCACGGCGCTAAATCATATTGACAGCTTAAGCTCGTCGTGCGCCCATTCTTGAAGGAATCTTGAGAATCTGATAAGCCGACTTTCGGATTCCCGCTCAGCTGGACACGGAAAACCGACAATATTCCCTTGCGCCGTCGGGAAGGGATTCCCGACGGCGCGTGAAATTCCACTCTGCGGAATGTGAAAAAGGGACAACCCCCTGTCTGGCCTTTCCCCATCGATTTCAGTTGACCCGCGAGCCAATTTCGTTATCTTTGCCCGACCAAACTGGTTGAGTCAGTTTTCTCTCTACTCGACAGGGATGACGGCAGAGTGATCTATCTAAAAGGCACAGATTTACGATATAAACTACCCCAATATAATTGGTCGTCAAACGACGTAAAGGCGGAATCATGGGTGTGTTAAATTCTCTCAAAAAGATAAAGAATATTCGGCTCCTTCCCCCTCGTGACAAAGAATTTTACAAGCTTTTCGATGAGACGGTGGACAATCTAATCGACGCGAGTTCCATGTTGGTCGAGTTATTCGATGCTCCTGTCGCCGAGCGTCCCGTCATCAGTAGGAAGATTGAAACCTGCTTGACGCGCTGCAATCGCATCAACGAGTCGATCGAGGATCTGCTCAACCGCTCCCAGCAACCCCCTTTTGACCGCTCCGAGATCAGCCAGTTTAACGACGACGCTTTCCGCATCATGAAGCACGTCAACCATGCCGCCAACCGTTACGTGATCTATGATTTTCCGACCAGCGACAAGGAGATGCGGGAACTGGCGCCGATTATTCTTCAGGCGTGCGAGGAGATCGCCAAAGCGGTCAAAGCGCTGCCGCACGACCGCCGGATAGAGCCTTATTTCCGCGCTGTCGATCGACTGGAGTCCCAGGCCGATGAAATCTATCACGAAGGATTGCGACGTCGTTTCCAGGAAATCCGCCACGACCGCATCAGTCTGGAAAAACGAATCAACGAGGTTACCGATTCAAATTGCGTCGCCGCATTACTGCCGATCATAACAGCCAATGTGGAGTACACACGGCATGCGGCCGTGTTCTTCATTTTGCGGCAGGTCTATGAAGAACTCGAGCGTTCGATTGACGCTTGCACCGAACTGACCGGCACACTGAGACGGTTGGTAGCCGAGAATGTCTGATCAGCTTCTTCTGATTCTCATCATCGCCGCTTCGTTGATGTATGATTTCGTCAACGGCTTTCATGACGCCGCCAACGCCATTGCCACAACGATAGCAACACGCGCCATGTCGCCCCGCAAGGCGATCATCATGGCTCGAACTCTGAACTTCGTGGGCGGCCTGCTCCACACCGCCGTCGCCTATACGATCGGCAAGGGCGTGGTCGACAGCAATATTGTCACCTTGCCGATGCTTTTGGCCGCTGTGGTCGGAGCCATTCTCTGGGGATATACGACCTGGCTTCTCGGACTGCCATCTTCGTCAACGCACGCCCTTGTTGGTGGGCTGGTTGGTGTGGCGCTTTTTGCGACTCACTTCAACTTTGCCGTTCTCATGGGACCGGGTCTCCGGAAAATTATGATCTCGATGGTCTTCTCTCCTTTTTCCGGGCTGATTATCGCAATGCTGCTGATCATCTTGTTCAGCTGGCTCGCCAAACCGTTTGCCTACCGTAAGACCGCAACCGTTTTCAAGAAGCTGCAGGTTCTTTCAGCGGCTTTTGTAGCTCTGTCGCACGGCATGAACGACACGCAAAACGCTATGGGTATCATCACCGTAGCGCTGTTGTCGGCAGGTGTAATTCAAAGTTTCGAGATTCCCCTGTGGGTTCGCGTGGCTTCAGCATTCACGATGGGGCTGGGGACTTCCGTTGGCGGGTGGCGCATCATCAAGACCATGGGATCAAAAATGACGCGCCTACACGAGCCGATTGACGGTTGTGCGGCCGAGACCGCTGCGGGTGCTGTGATTATCACTGCCGCGCTGCTTGGGGCGCCGACGTCGACCACACAAGTCGCCACTGGTTCGATAGCCGGCACTGCCGTCGCCCATCGTGTTGGCAATCTTCGTTGGAAGGTCATCGGCAACATCGTAGCGGGTTGGTTGCTTACCTTTCCCGGGGCGGCCATCTACGGTGTCTTGAGCTATCTTCTCCTGAAGACCATCCTATAATCTCTTTGTTGACGGAAGCTTTCTGCGGACAAGCACTGCTTCGAATCTAACTGGTGACACGTGCTCCTGCCATCTTATTCTGATCGCCGCGGCTAACGTAATCGCGTCAATTCACTGAAAGACAATGCGTTAACGAGAAAGAGGATAGCGTCTGTAATAGCGAACCATTACACGAAGCAGCCATTTTCACCTTGATTTTTCCGGCAAAGGGCTTATAATAAAAGGTTTCTGTTCGAGGGAGTTATGATGCAGAATGCGTTGAAGATCATATCAGGGACCAGCAATTTGCCGCTGGCACAGAGGATTTCGCAGTATTGCGGGGTGCCATTGACTGACTGTGAAGTTAGACGGTTTGCGGATGGAGAAGTGAAAGTCCAGATCAACCAGAATGTCCGAGGTTCGGATCTGTTTATTATCCAACCGACCAACCCACCTGCCGAGAATTTGTTCGAGCTACTGATCATGATCGACGCGGCGCGACGCGCTTCCGCCAAGCGGATCACTGCCGTCATGCCCTATTATGGTTACGCTCGCCAGGATCGCAAAGATCAGCCGCGCGTGCCGATCACAGCGAAGCTGGTGGCCAATCTGATCACCGTCGCCGGCGCCGATCGGATTATTACCATGGATCTTCATGCCGCCCAACTACAGGGCTATTTCGATATCCCGCATGACCATCTTTATGCAGGCAAGACCTTCCACGACTATTTCCGCGACAAGCATCTTTCTAATCTCGTGGCCGTCTCGGCCGACGTCGGCTCTATCAAGATGGCGCGTGCATTTGCCAAAGAGCTCAAATGCCCGCTAGCGATCGTTGACAAACGCCGAGAAGGGGCGAACGAAGCGGAAGTCATGAATATCATCGGTGATGTCGAGGGCAAGAACGTGATAATCCGCGACGATATCGTCGATACCGCCGGTACGATCGTCTTGGGTGCAGACGCGCTCAAAAAACACGGCGCCCTGGATATCTACGTCTGTGTGACGCATGGCGTCCTTTCCGGGCCTGCCATCGAGCGAATCCAAAATTCGCATATTTCCGAAATGATCATTACGGATACAATCGAGCGTGGCAGTTTACACCTCCCGTCCAAATTCACCGTATTATCGACAGCCGACGTTTTCGGTGAAGCGATTCGGCGCATCTGGCACGAGGAATCGGTTTCGAAGTTATTTGATTAGTTTGTGATAAAGGAGAAGCGATGAAAGAGACATTGCTGGAAGCGGAAGTAAGAGCCGGTTCCGGGAAAAGCGTCACCCGCAAGTTGCGCATGTCGGGCATGTTGCCGGCCGTTCTCTACGGCATGGAAAAAAAACCGCAGATGCTCAATGTGAACGGGCGTGACCTCACCCGACTGCTGCACGCAGGCGGCGGTGAAAACGTGCTGGTCGATCTGGCTGTCGGCAAGGCCAATCCGGAAAAAGTGCTGGTGAAAGAAGTGCAGCATCACCCAGTCACCTCAAAAATCGTTCATATCGATTTCCTTCGCATTGACCTGACCAAAAAAGTTACGGTCATGGTGCCGGTGCACATTGTCGGTACCGCTGAAGGTGTCAAGGGCGGTGGCGTGTTGGAAGTCGTCAGCCGCGAACTGGAAGTTAGCTGCCTGCCAATGGACATCCCGAGTCATATTGCCGTTGATGTCACGGCGCTCAAAATCAACGATGCGATCCATGTGGCCGATCTTCAACTTGGCAAACTGGAAATCCTCACTGACAAGGCGCGCACGGTTGTCACAGTGCAGCCACCGACCGTGATCAAGGAAGTTGCTCCGGTTGCTGAAGCCGCTGAGGGTGCTGTTGTCGAGGGTGAAGTCGTGGCTGAGCCCGAAGTGATCAAGGAGAAGAAGAAGGAAAAGGAAGAAGAGCCGGAGAAGGGAAAGAAGAAGTAATCCTCCCGACCGAGGGACTCCAATTCTGCTTCCTACGTCTACAGTATTCTGCGGGCGGGTTAATCACCCGCCCCTATTTTTTTGCGGGATAAAAAGTTGCAAAAATTGGGACTCATGAATCCGGGGTTCAAGTCCCTGCTCCGCTATTTTGTCGCAGCCCGGTACCAACTCCTCATCATCAACAGATATGCGACTCAATTTCACTCATTCCCCAAACACGAGCGCTTGGAACTTGTAGATTACGGCATTAGGGTCTTTGTAGGCAGCGCGCGGCAGACCGGCCTTTGCACAAGTCTGTTCCAGAAATTGAGTGCGATCCCAGCCATATTCTGTCGCGACCTGCGGCAACAGCAGACCGCGATTGCTGCCGAGAGAAATCATCAGGCCGTCCCTGCCGACCAAAATCGCGTCCAGCGAAATGACCTTCTCCAAGGGCGTCAACACCGAAATCTCCAGCTTGAGTCGAGGGACTTCGCTGCGTGTCACCGGTTGAAAACGAGGATCGGAAGTTGCCGCTTTGACGGCGCAGTCGGAGACGGTCTTGTAGAGGGGTTCCACGGCAACGGTGTAGCCGATACAGCCGCGCAACATGTCCTCCTCATTCAGGGTAACAAAGGCCGCACCCGGTTTTGTAAGTGATTCAGGCACGTCAAATGCGGGAACCGTGCCATCCTTAAGGAAGCTCTCAATCGACTGGCGAGCGATTTCCAGCAGTTTCTTCTTTTCCGAATCCGACAAATATTCTGATGGAGCCATATTTCCCTTAGCCTTGGTTTCGGTCGTTTTCTTGTCGCTGCTCTTTCCGGAAGGGCTTGGCGACTTGTAGATGGCAACAGCAACATAACCGACAACGGTTGATTTGTCACCGGTGATGTCGCCCGAGTCGCCGTACTTGAGGATTTTGACTTTGTTGGCTCCGCAGGCGATGGCCGCCTTGAGCACAGCCACAGCCGGTCCGCCACCGCACATTTCGACGATTCCGTCATCGAGGTATTGCTGCAAGCGGTCGCCGTCAAGCAACATCAGGCAGGCCATTCCGAGCGAGTCCATTTTGTGCCCCTGCGCGGCAGGTCGATAGTGTTGCCAATCGGAGGAAGCGATCATGATCGTGTGGTCATCAAGTTTGAGCGATTCGAGGGCGCGCGTTAGGAGTTCCACATCGGAAGCGTTTTGTGTGCCCATCCCCACGGGCACGATGCGAAAGTTTTTCAGCACGCTTTGCAAAAACGGAAGCTGCACTTCGAGTGAGTGCTCCCGGGCCTGCGATTGCTCGGATATAGTGATCCGTTTGTCGAAAGCCAAGAGGCGGTTGCAGAGACTGTCGTCGCATTTGACGACTCCGAGCGGCGTTTTCCAGGATACGCCGGGTCCGTAGAGCGCAATGCCCTGATAGGCCACCTGATGCGACGGACCGCAGAGGATGACCTTGTCAATACCGGCGTTCTGGAGAAGCTTATAGGCATAGGCAGCCACAGGAGCTGAGTAGACATAACCGGCGTGAGGTACAATGACGGCCAGCAATTGACCGTCGATTGTCGGCGATCCGGCCTTCGCGAGGTATTCAGCGATTGACTGACGCAACTCGGCGCTGTCGGCTGGATAAAGTTGCCCCGCCACCACAGGTTGTCTGACGGTGGCACAAAGCGCTGTTGACCATAGCGTCAAGAGCATTGTCATAAGTGTTAGAATTCTGGTCACGGCGCGCCTCCTGCGGGCTAAAGTCTTTCGACGTGGTATTGACTCAAAAGCGGTAGCTCCCAATGCTCCTACGGCGTATATTCATTATATGAGCAAGGTCGTTGTAGTCAAGTACATTGGCGACCAGCGCAATCGCCCCCTGACACAATCAGAATACGAAATGCTTCTTAAGGCGGCACTGCACACGCTGTCTGGTCAGGGTGATCTTGCCGCCGCCGTCCGTCGCTTTCTCCCCGGCGGAACGGTCGGGATGAAAGCAAATTGCATTGCACATCGACTCAATTCGACGCCACTGGCACTGGCAGATGCCCTCATGGCGATTTTAGTCAGCGCGGGGTTCAAGGAGAAGGACATTGTCGTCTGGGAACGAAGCAATCGGGAACTAGTGAGCGCCGGATTCACTCTCAACGTCTCCGGAGCCGGCAGACGCTGCGTTGGGACTGACGCGAGTGTCATCGGCTATAGCGAGGACTTCTACGGTTCGGGAGAGGTCAATTCGTTGGTGAGCCGAATACTGACGGAGATTGTCGATGTGAATGTGAACATGCCGGTCTTGAAGGATCATTCGGTTGCCGGGTTATCGGCGGGGATGAAGAACATGTATGGCGCAATCAACAACCCGAACAAATACCATGGCAACAACTGCGATCCCTATTGTGCGCATGTCAATAATCTGGAGCCAATCAAGAGCAAAAACCGGTTGACGGTGATTGACGCGGTGCGGGTGCAATACAACGGCGGACCGGGATATGCCGAGGATTATCTTGCCTACTATAATGGTCTGGTGATTAGTGATGATCCGGTGGCGGCAGATCGCATCGGACTGGAGATACTGGAGCACTTGCGCGCCATAAACGGTCAACCGACGCTGGAACGCGCGGGACGACCGGTGAGGTATCTTGCCAGCGCCGAGAAGCTGGGACTGGGCATCGCTGACATCAAGAAAATCGAGCTGCGCGTAATCATGATCGACAGAGATGGACGGGAATCGACGGGGGAGTTACTGGAATGAAGCGACGTACTTTCATGAGCTGCCTCGGCTGCGGCGCGGCGGCAACCATCGCCACACAGACCGGACTCTTCCCCCCCGTGATCAACTCGCTGCAGAATGCTTTTGCTCTCGGCGAACCCAGCGAGTTGTCCTCGATGGAGGCGCGGCACTACAAGAAACTCCCCGGTGGCGGCATCGAATGCGGCATCTGCCCGCGTCATTGTCAGGTAACCGACCTTGAGCGCGGCTACTGCGGCTCAAGAGAAAATCAAGGGGACGTATACCGCACGTTGGTGTACGGCAAACCCTGCTCGCTCAATGTCGACCCGATCGAAAAGAAACCGTTCTTCCATTTCTACCCCGGCACGCAGGCGCTATCGTTGGCAACCGCGGGCTGTAATGTCAACTGCAAGTTTTGCCAGAACTGGGAGATCTCGCAGTCACGTCCGGAGCAGACGGAAAACATCGACTTGTCTCCGCAAGCGGTCGTGGATCTGGCGGTGCAGCGCAAGACGCCGAATATCGCCTACACTTATTCCGAGCCGACGATATTCTACGAATATATGTACGACATCGCCGAGGCGGGACACAAACATGATCTCCGGTCGGTGATGGTCACCGGCGGCTACATCGAGCAAGAGCCATTGCGGCTGTTGATTCCCCATCTGGATGCAATCAAAGTTGATCTCAAGAGCATCCGCGAAGACTACTACAAGACGATTGTCAACGGCGAACTTAAGCCGGTGTTGGATCGACTGGTGCAGATGAAGAGTTCTGGTATCTGGTTGGAGATCGTCACGCTGGTGGTGCCGACGTTAAACGACACTGACGCCGAATTCCGCGATCTGGCAAGATGGGTGAAGGTCAATCTTGGCGCTGATGTACCGTTGCATTTCTCGCAGTTTTATCCGCAATACTTGCTCAAGAACCTGCCACCTACTCCCCAGCCGACACTCGAAAAAGCGTATGCAATCGCTCGCAGTGAGGGTATGCAATATGTCTATCTGGGCAATCTTCCGGGGAATCCGGCGGAATCGACCTATTGTCCCCAATGCAACGCCATGTTGATCGAGCGCAAAGGTTACCGTATCACACAACGGAATCTCGTCGGCAATCGTTGCCCGAAATGCCAGTTAGAGATTCCCGGCCGTTTTTGAATGAAACGTCAAGGGTTTCTTCTGGGCTTCTTTTCCACCGGTGCGCAGGTGTTGCTGCTACGAGAACTGGTGTCATCGCTCAACGGCAGTGAGCTATTCATCGGCACGGCGCTGTTTGGCTGGTTGATCGCGGTAGCAGCAGGCGCCTATCTCGGTGGCCGTGCGAATGTGGGCACCAAACCCAAGGCTCTGTTTGGCATTGGCGCGCTGCTCTTGCCGCCGCTAATCATCGCTACACGACTATCGCCACTTCTGGTGACCAACGTTGTCGGTGAGATCATTCCTTTCAGCACGGCAGCTATCATCTCGATTGTGGTCACGCTGCCGGTCGGTCTGTTGTCGGGCTGGCTGTTCACGGCGATTCTGAAAAGCTATCGTGAGGATGCCGGCTCGATCATACGGTTGTATTTCATCGAGGGCATTGGGGCCGGTGTTGCAGGCATCGTGATTACTCTGCTGGTTGGTGCGGTGCTGTCGACGCTGGCGATGGCCGTGGCGATTGCTTTGGTAGTCTTCGTGGGAATTGTCATCGCTTCGAGAAGCTGGCGTCCGGCGAGAGACGTGCCAATAGTCGCGGTCGCGCTGGCGGCAATTGTGCCGGCGGCTCTTCTGGCGCCGAGAGCGGACCGGACGATTGACAGCATCAAGTATGTGTCCTATCACGTAATCAGTTCGTTCGACACACCATACGGTCATCAAGCGATCCTGACACGCGACAGCACGGTTGTGCTTGTGACTGACAATACGGTCGAGGCCGTCGAGCCGGATTTGATTACCGCCGAGAACCTGCTGCTGCCGCCGTTTGCATACAAACCGGAAGCCAAGAGGGTGTTGGTGTTCGGTCGCACCGAGTTCGGTATTGAGCAACTAGCGGGCAAACTCGACGAAATCGAATTGACGGCGGTGGATCCGCGTCGGGTGCTGTCATCGGAGATGGATGTACTATCGTCAGGCATTCAGGTGGCAAGAGTCACCGATGATCCCCTAGCGTTTGTGTTGCGCGGTGGTACGGAGCAGCGCTTTGACATGATCATCGTGAACCCCGGCGATTTCGGAAGTTTCCAAGGAAGTCGGCTTGTGACGGAGCGATTCCTCAACGCCACCAAGCAACTGCTTTCGCCTGACGGCATTCTCTATCTGCCCACACACTATGATTCCGATCGCTATGTCACAGATCGCGAATCAAAGCCCCTGGCAGCGATCTACAATACGCTGGGAAGCGTTTTCCGACAGGTGGAGATCTGGCCGGGCAACATGACGTTGTTTTTTGCCTCTGACAGAGCGGCGTTTAACGTCCCTTATGATTCGCTTATCTCAAACCTGTCGGAGCTGACGTACGCTCCGCAGTATATCAATGACAATTACTTGTTTGACCGGCTAAGTGACTTCAAGAAGACCCGGCTGTTGGGTTCCGTCGGCAGCAGTTCGGAGATTAACAGTCAAAATCGACCGGTTCTGACACACTATCAAACGCTTTATCGTGCCAAGTTCAGCAATTTGGACAACCGTATTGCATCACTTGTGTTGGAGAAACATTGGTGGTATGTAGCCTTGCCGATACTGATTCTCGCGTTTTTGGTTGCGACAATCATCCGCAATCGGCGACGGAGATCATACGGGCTGTTCCTCTATTTCGTCGCCGGTTTGATCTCGCTGTCACTGGAAATGATATCATTCTACGTTTACCAGACGCAGGCGGGATCTCTGTACTCAGAGCTGGCGGTCTTAATTGGCGTTTTCATGTTTGGTCTCTCGGCAGGCGCGTATGCTACCTACAAGACTGCAGCAAGGCATGCCGACGTAAGCGCGCTCTTGATGCTGTCGACGGCAACGCTCATCTTTGCGGCTACATATCAGAGCGTCCCCACGGCAATGCTGCTGACATATCACCTGTTTTTTCTGTTGACCGTGGCGCTGGGAACCGGCAGTCTCTTTGCGGCAGCCACGCGACGCTACTATGAGTTGGACCCCGGGTGCAACCGTGGGGCCGGCTATGCGTTCGAGTTGGTTGGTTCCGCAGTCGGCGCGATCCTACCTACGACAGTGTTTATGCCTACAATCGGGCTGACATGGCTGCTGGTGTCGGTGTTGCTGATTCTGTCGAGTGCAATTGCCGGCTGTTTGCTGACATTGCGACAGCGGTAGGCTTGTGCCCAACTACGCCGTGCGGCCAGGCGGACGACTAAGGTTGCGGGTTTTGAGGAGAAGCTGGTTTCTCGTAGAACGTGACTCGCCGACAGAAGTGATGTAGATCGCCGCTCGGTCGGTGACCGGACAGGCATACTCGCAGGCGCCACAACCCGTGCACAGTTCGGGATCGATGGAGGGGCGTTTGACTTTGACTTCGTTCTTCTTGCGGTCAATGACGGTTTCTTCGGCAAAATAGACGGCTTTAGGTGAAGTCGGACACCATTCCTCGCAGACGATACAGGGAATCGCCATTGCCCAAGGGAGGCAGCGGCCGCGGTCGATAAACGCGGTGCCGATGCGATTTGGCGGCACGATCTCATTGCCGACTTTTCGGGTCAATGTCAACTCCGCAATTGCCCCCGTTGGGCAGACCTGCCCGCAGAGGGTGCAGGTGGGTTCACAGTAGCCGATGCGAGGAATCAATATCGGCGACCAAATCCCTTCCGCACCTGCCTGTAATAATGTCGGATGAAGCGCATTGTTGGGGCAAACACGCATACACTGTCCGCAGCGAATACAACGCGCCGTAAACTCACTCTCCGACAATGAACCGGGAGGCCGAATCAAAAGCGGATCGCTGTTGACCTCAAACGCATCCCCCGAACGCAACAGTGGCACCAATGCCACGCCCGCCACCAGTGATGTCATTACCATCCGGCGGGAGACATCAACTCTCGGTGTGCCGGCGGGATTGGCAACAGTTACAGTCTGCTGTGGATAGAACTTGAACTTGAGCGACGATTGCGGACAGACGGCCTGACAGTTCAGGCAAAGATGACATTCCGGTTGCCGCCAAACGGCGCCGACATCGGGATCGTCGGCGCCTTGACAAGCGATCAGGCATTGATTGCAGTGGTTGCAGCTTGCTTCGTCTTTTTGTAAGCCAAACAATGTCCAGCGCGAAAACAGACCAAGCATCGCCCCAAGCGGGCAAATTGCGCGACACCAGAAGCGGGTGATCAGACGGTTCAGGATCAAGATCATGACGAAGAAACCACCGATGATCAGAATGCCATGGAAATGCGCTTGCCGGTACGGTAGCAGCAGTGACGTAGTGACGTCATAAACCGATTGCGCTCCGGTCGCGAGAGTCGGCACGCCAAGTCCTTTGACCCAACCAAGCAATTCCAATGCAGCGGTGTGAATGGTCGGCAATACGGCGGTACCGATGGAACGCGCCAGCAGCGAGAGCGGATCAAGCAGGCCGATCTGCAAGCTGCCGAAAAGAGCCGCCGCCAGAAAAAGAAACAGGATGTAGTACTTGATGCGTTGATACTTGCCGTAACGGTTGGATTTGATCTTCCGCGCGTTGCTTGCTACGCCCTTGACCCCGCGGATTTCGGAAATCCAATGATTAAGTGATCCCATAGGGCAAACCCAACCGCAGAAAAAGCGCCCCAGAAAAATCGTCGGAACCAGTATCACCAGCGACCAAAGGAGTCCTTTGAATAGCGTGCCGGTAGCCAGCAGGGTCGAAAGCGCTGCCAGTGGATCAAACTCGAGCGCGATTGATACGGGATATGGCAGTTGAATTTCTGCGGCGTTGGCGGGAGTAAAATGAACTTCGAAAGTGGTTTTGAGAATCAGCCAGAAGAAGATGACAAAGAAGACGATCTGCGAGAAACGGCGCAGATTGCGAACGGTTTTGATCGACATCAAGTGATCTCTTTGTAGCCGACGGAACGATAATCCAGTTTGCCCAGTCCCGACTTGTCGGCCAGGGCGATATGACCTACCTGCTCACCTGTCAGGCCGAGGAATTCCGATGCCCGGGAATCAGCGGCAACTTGATCGGTGGCGCAGATGACGGAATTCTCGATGGCGACATCATCCAGCGAGCCACCGGTTGGGCCGCCGCGCAGCATCACCCGCGTGCAATCGACAACGGTTAGCGTCGGTTTGCTGAAAGTGGCCAATTCAACAATCGACTGATCGATTTTCTGATGCAACTGGCTGCGGCGGCCGCCAAGGATGCCATAGAAGTTTTTCATGCTCCCCGTAAAGCTGGAGAGGGAATGGTGCTTAGCGATCGGCATGTTGATCAGCTTGTCGGTCTGGACGAAGTACTTCAGTATCGGCCAGACATCAAGCATCTGCCCGCCCATGACAGTACGAATGTAGTCCTCCTTCAGCGGCAGGACGACCTTCGCACCGGCCTTCTCCGCTTCGGCGCGGATGCCGGAGCGCAAAAAACAGCGACGGGGCTCGTTGCAGGGAACGTCGGTGATGATAACTATGGCAGCGCCGGCGGCGAGACAGAGCCGCGCCATTTCTCCGACCAGCACCGGGTTGGTATCGGCGCCTTGCTCGGGGGTGCGATCCCAGCCAATGTTGGGTTTAATCGTGACGCGGTCGCCCTTGCGAATAAAGCGTTTGATGCCGCCGACGGCATCCAGGGATGCGTGCAGCGCGGCGACGTGATCGGTGTTTCTTGCCAGCGCAATCTGTGGAAGTGATTTTTCTGTGGGAACCGTAAAGTCGGATGTTTTTAGAACAATAGGTTCGACTCCGGCGACCCGGCGGTTGTGAAAGAGCACTCCGGCAGCAGTTGTGGCTGCGGCAAACGCCAAGGTTTTTCCGGTAGTCTTGATGAAGTCGCGTCGGTCCATGGTGTGCTATCCTCCGCGACAAATAAAACCGACTCGATCCGGCTTGGCAAGCGCTAAACCCGATTTGACGCCAGGTCAGACACAATTTGATTGAAAAGTCGCAGAGCAGAAGGTAGAATGCCGCTGCGGCAGGAGAAATTGGCACCGTGAAGTACTTGACAGTGGGACTGGAAATGACAAAACGCAGACTACTATTGATAATGGCACTACTGATCCTTGGGGGAAACGTAAACGCACTAACATTGCCGGATGACAATTTCGTGAGTGGGTGGACTAAACCCGCGAAGCCCCTAACTTACAATCGAGAGAGCCTTTCGGATTACAACGATGGCGATGCCGAAGTGTTTTTGGAATTGGGATTCCAGCAGTTGCAGGTGCAGCAGTACAAAAACGGCAGCGCCGAAGTTGATCTGGAAGCGTACGAATTCGCCAGTCCGAACGGCGCGCTCGGAATCTATTTAATGAAGTCCGGCAAGGAAACGCCATCAGCGGAGGTTGGCGCGCGCAATTCGGTCAGTCAGACGCAATTACTGGCTGTCAAAGGTAGTTGCTTCATCCAGGTGATGAATTACACCGATGATCAGAAGGTGATCGCAGTCATGACCAAACTTGCACAGCAAGCTTTGGCGAACTTGTCGGCACCCGACACGACCTCGGCGCTATTACGGCTTCCGAAAGCACAGATGTTGTCGGGATCGGAGCATGTTTTCAGCGGGCCTTTGTCGTCGCAAGCGGTTTACCGCCTCGGAAAAGGGGACGTGCTGCAACTTCAAAACAAGATATTTGGTGCGGCAGCAACGTATACCGACACTGATCACATTACATACACTCTGTTCATAATCCCGTATCCCGATGCTGCCAGCGCGCAATCGGCATTTGCCAATCTCCAGAAGAATCTGGATCCGGGTTTTCAGGTATTTGGCAAAACTCCTACCGGATTTGCTTTCAAAGATCGTCAGGCGAAGTATGCTCTGGTAGAGTTGAAGGATGGCGTCATAAAGTTGCAACTGAATCTCGCCCGCAAGCCAAGCCCGGCGAGCAAGTAGGATCTGCGAGTTAGACAGGCACCCCATACCATGGGATTGTTGAAGAAGCTTCCTCCCACTGTTGCGCGGAATATCGCAGATGTGTTGGAGAAGGTAGGTCGCGACTAAAGTCGCTCCTACAAATTGCCTTATCAGCACCTCTGGTGCAGTTGTAAGAGCGGCTTTAGCCGCGACATTCATGGCAACAAGCGTTTTTCAACAGTCCCCCTTGGGATCGTTTAAAAAAAGCCGTTTGAGCGTGACGATAGGAATCCTGAGGTTGTCTCACAAGCGTGATTTTGGCCGATGGACGAAGGATTTCCCGTAGGGGCGACCCTCGCGGTCGCCCCCTGATCTTTCATTCCACCCAATGTTCATACGGGTCGCCGCAAGGGCGACCCCTACACATTGTACGCCGTGCTTGGTTTGTATGCCCAAAGCGCAACTTATGGGACAATCTTGGGATTCCTGACGACGCCTGGCGGGCTGTCGGGTTTCAATAGCCCTATTTCCACTCAACTGATTTCGATCACAGGAACCGGACGTCGATGCGTTTTGCTTTTGGCAACATGTTCTTGATGTGGGTACCCTGCAGTAGTCCACAACCAAGCGGAAACGTGAGATACTTGAGAAGGACATATCCTTCGGTCGTGTCGCCGATTTCGGTAGCAGCGACTTCGAGATCGAGACCTTTGATATAACGCACTGCGTTCTCGCGTTCAAGTGCAACGAAATTCCTCAAGATGAGTGCGCCGACAAGCTGCAGGAGATTGGTCGACGGTTTGACCGTGTTGCCGATTCGTGCGATCAACAGTCCGGCGGTGTCGGGTGAGAGGCAAGGATCGATCTGTTTCGGCCCCAGAATGACACGTCCGTTGGCGCTGGCGTAAAATTCGAAATCGGCAAGTAATTCTGGCGCCAGACCATACCGGCGTTCGAGATATTCAAGCGTGAGAGATTTGTCGTTTGCCGAGCAGGGTTCTATCATTTTCTGATCCTCGCCAGAAAAAATCCACCCGTGTCATTATGATGAGGTAGCGCTCGAGCCGTCATGGACACGCGCTCGTCGAAGGTCTGATTCTGCCATGTTGTTATGCCCGGCATCAGGCGAAAATTCGGTATCTTGACTTGCTCAAGTTCCGCCGGCCGCTCGTTGAGCAAATAGTCTATCACCGCTTCATTTTCCTCCGGCGCAAAGGTGCAGGTAGAATAGATCAGCGTGCCACCATCGGCCAGCAGATCGAACGTCTTCAGGATTAACTGCTTCTGTCGGTGGGCACTGGGAGCGAAACGTTTCGGTGACCAGGATAACATTTGTCTGGGGTTTTTGCGAAAAATGCCTTCCGACGTGCAAGGCGCATCAAGCAGGGCGACTTCAAAAGACATCTGAGGAAACGAACGCAGATCGTAGTTCGTGACCACCGCATTGAGCGTGCCACTGCGTTCGAGGTTGAACTTGAGCGGCTTGATGCGCTCGTATTCCACGTCATTGGCGACAATGGTGCCACGGTTGTTCATCAATGCTGATAATTGGGTAGTCTTGGAGCCGGGGGCCGCACAGGCATCGAGCACTGTCGCCGCCGTCTGCAATTCGCTTCTGATCAACAGTGGCGGCAACATGGAGGTCAATTCTTGAATGTAAATCGCGCCGAGAAAATGCTCCAAGGTTGATCCGAGCGCAGGATTGTCGGATACAAAAGCGTCGGAATACCACGCAGTCTGTTTGATGCCGATGCCATACTCCGCAAACCGGGGTGCTACAGTCTCTGCCGTAGCTTTCAGCGTGTTGACGCGAAACGATTTCGGGAGTGGCGTCAACATCGCTTCAAAAAAGGCGGGTGCATCATCGACTAACTGCGCATAGCGTTCAGCAAAGGCGGCAGGAACTTCAAGGGTCATGGCAGGGGAGTATACCGGTAGCCAACGCGGGTGTCAACCGACATTGTCGGTGATTGGAACCCCGTCCATCAAAGCCCCTCGTCGACATGCGCCACCATGATGTAGCGCGGTACGAGCGGCGCTTGACAAGCGGGTGGAAATGCAGTAAGATGCCGCGTCACTGCCCGTTTATCGGGGATTGATGAAAAAGCCTCGTTAACACTGTTGCGCTGAATGTCGCAGTTGTGTCAGAGAAAGCAGGTCGCGACTGAAGTCGCTCCTACAGCCATTTCACACGGGTTGCTAACGTGGCTTGTAGGAGCGACTTCAGTCGCGACATTCATGGCGCGACAGCAGTTTTTCAACTGTCCCATCGGGATAGGAATGACTGTTTACCGCGTAGGAACATGTCGAAGAAAAAACTGAAACGATTTGCCGAGTTGACAGCATTCCCCAATGTCTTCCAGTCTCTGGTTGATCTCCGGGGAAAGTGGTGTAGTGATTACTTTCACAATGACAATCCGATCGTGCTGGAATTGGCCTGCGGCAGAGGGGAATACACGGTTGCTCTGGCGCAGCGATTTGGAGAGAAGAATTTCATCGGCATTGATATAAAAGGCGCACGTCTCTGGCGCGGTGCGAAGGAGGCGCTGGAATTCAAACTAGCGAATGTCGCTTTCCTGCGAATTCCGATCGAGTCTATAGCCAATTGGTTCGCCCCTGATGAGATCGCAGAAATCTGGATTACGTTTCCCGACCCATTCTTGCGAGAGGGCAAAGCCCGCAAACGGTTGACGTCACCTCGCTTTCTGTCGCTCTATCGCCAGGTTCTGAAGCCCGGCGGGGTTATTCACCTGAAGACTGACGAGCCCAATCTTTTTGCCTACACTCAGGAAATGGTGGCTGCGGAAGAGGGTGTGCTGCATGAAGCGATCGACGATCTGTATCATAGTGACAAGATCGATGACGTGTTGTCGATTCAGACGAATTATGAACGCAAACACCTGGAAGTGGGACGGACAATCAGGTACTTGCGCTTCAGTTTCCTCCCCTAACAAAGCAGTTTTGCTGCGTCGATTCGGCTGTCGGGACGCGGCCACAAAGATCGTCGCACAATGCGTATTGCTGTGAAATAAGTAACAAAATCGCTCAGATATTACTTGACAGCGCCAATCTTGTTAGTTAGTGTTTACTACGGGGCAGGCAGAACGAGGATCAATTGAGACGTACGGCTGACTTGAGAAAGCAGCAAATCATCGTGGAGGCCACGCGGCTGTTCGGCAACAGGGGCTACGACCGCGTTACGACCAAGGAATTGGCCGTTTCCTGCGGAGTCTCCGAGCCGGCGCTGTATCGCTATTTTCCGTCGAAAGAAGCGATTTACGACGTCGTGCTGAGTTCGCTGGAGTCGCGCTTGCAGGTCAAAGAGCTTTTTGACCGCTTAGAAAACGAACAGGATGTGGAGATGCTGCTTTTTGATTTGGCGAGCCACATTTTCGAGTTTTTCCGAACCAGCCAGGATGTCTATCGCCTGATGCTCTACTCAACGTTGGGTGGACATGCCAAAGCCAAGCGGATTTACCGTGCCGTCCGGGGTACTTATGTGGATTTTCTCATACGACAGTTGGACAGATTCGCGGCAGCGGACTTGATTTTGCCTAAGAACAACATCATCACCGCTCGTTGTTTCGTAGGAATGGTTTTTGAGTGTGCCCTCTCCGGTACGCTATGGAAGGGATTCCTCGGCAAGCGCTACCGTCCTGATGATGTCGTGGGCAACAACATACCGATTTTTGCACGGGGACTGAAGACGTAGACGCCGGCAGAGGTTGTCGATCAGGAAAGTTATTGGCATAAACGGAGAGACTGTGGTCTGTACTGATTTATACCTGAGAAATTTCGGTCGGGGTACGAAGAGAGAGGTAAGACAGAACTCATGAAGCGCATCTTGTTGATACTCGGAGCGATGCTCCTGAGCAGTGGCGCCGCAATGTCTGCGGAGAACACCAATGAAACATGTCTGACCTGCCACTCCGATTCGACGTTGACCAGGGTTTCTAAAGACGGCGATACGATTTCGTTGACGGTGGCACAGACGGATCTTGATTCCTCGGTGCATAGCGGGTTCACCTGCGTTACCTGCCACAAGGATTTGGAGACGGTCGCGGATTTTCCCCATGCAACTCCGTTAAAGCGGGTCGACTGTGGTGAATGCCATGATGATGTAAGCAAGGTTTTTTCAGGCTCGGCGCATGGCAGCGCTTCGAGCAATCCCAACGCTCCGACTTGCGCCTCGTGTCATGGCAGTCACAATATTCTGCCGCACACAAATCCGGCGTCCAGGATTTCGCCAAAGAATCTCCCTTATACGTGCGCATCCTGTCATCACAAGATCGTATTGAAGTCCGATCCCGACCTTCGTATCACTGACTCGTTCGACCGCTACATGATGGGGATTCATGCCGAAGGAATTTCCAAAGGTGTGGGTTCGGCTGCATCATGCAACGACTGCCACGGCACGCACGACCTGTACAAAGCTTCCGATCCGCGCTCGTTGGCCAACAAGATGAACATTCCCAAAACGTGTTCCAAGTGTCACAGTGACATTTACATTCAGTATGAACGCGGTATTCACGGCAAAGCGTTAGCAGCGGGAATCCTTGATGCTCCCAATTGCACTGACTGCCACGGTGAGCACGAGATCCGCCGCATTGATGACCCGAAGGCGCCGGTGAATCAGTCCAATCTGGCCGAATACGTTTGCGGCAAGTGCCACAATGATCCGCAGTTGGTACAGAAATACGGACTCCCCGAAGGACGTTTCACTTCCTATCAGGACTCTTATCATGGATTGGCGGTTCGTGGTGGCTCGTTGAAAGCGGCCAATTGCGCTTCTTGCCACAAGGCACATGAGATACTACCGAGCAATAACGAAACGTCTTCAATCAACAAGGCTAATATCGTACAGACCTGCCAGAAATGTCATCCGAAGGCAAATCTGGCCTTTGCCACCAGTTATACTCACAAGACGGCATCGATTCAGTTCAACCGTCTCGACTGGTGGGTGCGGTTCATATATCTTATTGCCATCGTCGTTATTATCGGCGGAATGCTTGCCCACAACGGAGTGATCCTGGGGAGCTACATTGTAGACAAGCATCGTCGCAACAAAAGTATGCCGACAATCACCCGCTTCACCGGCAACATGGTATTCCAGCATCTGGTGTTGACTGCCGCGTTCATCACGCTGGTCATCACCGGTTTTGCGCTCAAATTCCCCGATGCCTGGTGGGTATGGGTACTTAATGTCTTCGGGATTCATGAGGAAGTTCGCTCAATCATTCACCGCGTGGCGGCTGTGTTCCTGATTTACATCACGATACACCATACTCTATTCATTCTCTTCACGCGACGCGGCAAGGAAGAACTGCGCGGACTCTGGCCGAACTTGCAGGATTTCAAGGATCTGATCCTCAACCTCAAATTCCGCCTCGGTCTGAGCAAGGAACATCCGAAGTATGATCAGTATGATTACACCGAGAAGGCTGAATACTGGGCTCTTGTCTGGGGAACGCTGGCGATGGCGATGACCGGTTTCGTTCTCTGGTTCCCAACGTTCTTCACCGGCTTTATGCCCGCGTGGATTGTCAAGATTGCCGAGACAATTCACTATTACGAAGCATGGCTGGCGACGCTGGCAATCGCCGTTTTCCACTTCTTCTTCGTGATTTTCCATCCGGAGCAGTACCCGATGTCGTTTGCATGGTTGACCGGCAAGATCACAGAGGAATCGTGCCGCATTCATCATCCGAGATGGTATGAGCGAATCGGCGGTTACAAGGCGCGAAACGAGGAGAGCGCTTCAGAGGCGGGGGAAAAAGACGCCGAATAGCACGCTGACATCATGATATTCCGGGTTCGCATAGTCGGGAAATCGCTCCAGTTGGAGCCAGCGGGCTCCCGATTTTCCTTTGACATTTGAATGGAAATCCTGTTACTTGGAGAATCGCTTCATTCCTCATGAAGATTCCTGGGGTTTGGGACGAGTGCGGCTGCAAAGGCCGCAGATATTGGTACGGAGAGGTGGCCGAGCGGCTGAAGGCAGCTGCCTGCTAAGCAGTTGTACCAGAAATGGTACCCAGGGTTCGAATCCCTGCCTCTCCGCTTTGTTGTTCCACAAAGTCACAGGTTAATGACTCTCCCGCAATTCAGAAGTTTCCAGAGTGCTCTGGCATCGATGCCGTGAGAGCTCACTCTCGTCAGGCAGATGTATTCGTAGGCAGGTAACTCTTTCGATTCCTCAGCGTAAGTGTTATCCTAAGGACTGACGGTACCGATATGACGCAAGCGACTGACATCAAGCGAACCGACTACACCGAAGGCTCGGTTACTCGTTCAATTCTCAAAATGGGGTTGCCGTCGATGTTTGGGTTTATGTCGCAGAACATCTACGGACTAGTCAACATGTTCTGGGTGTCGCATTTACCCCAATCCGAATCGGCTGTAGCCGGAATCACTTTCTTCAACAACCTCGCGTGGTTTTTAAGCACGTTCAACCATTTGATAGGTCCGGGATCGGTTGCCGTTATCTCCCAACGCTATGGTGAGAAAGAATACGACAAGACAGAGAAAGCCATCAAGGAGACTCTGATACTCAAGCTGGTTTTCGGCGCCGTCTTCGGCGCCATCGGTTTTCTGTTCCTCCCGCAACTGATGTATCTGATTGGCGCCCGTAATGATGCACTGGCTCTCGGACTGCAATATGGCAGAATCATCTTTATCGGCCTGCCGGTGAATTATGCCATCTGGACCATTTTCACGGCCTTGCGTGGCACCGCCAATCCACACAAAGCGATGGCGCTAATGCTTGGATTCAGCGTGCTCAATATGACACTCGATCCCATTCTGATTTTTGGCTGGCTGGGCATTCCCGCCTTTGGAATGGCAGGCGCCGCCTATGCATCAGTCATCACCTTTGTCACAATCTTTGGCATCGGCGTCTGGTTGTTCTTTGCCGGTCATGCCAACGTGCGCCTGCATTGGAAAGGCAAGGAGAAGATGACGCTCGCAGGCATGTGGATTCTCATCAAGATCGGAATTCCTTCGTGGCTTGCGGAGATGTCATTTTCATCGTCCCGATTGATAATAACCCCAATGATCGCCGGTTTCGGAACAGCCGTGGTCGCGGCCTATGGTGTCGCCAATCAGATTATGGGACTCGGTTTTACACTTCTGGTGGGCGTTGGTCTCGGCTTGTCGGCTCTCATCGGACACACCGTCGGCGCCGGAAAAATCGAGCGTGCCAAGAAGACTGGCGACAGGTCGGTTGCCCTTGCCGTCGGTGTCATGGCTGTATTCGGTTTGGTCGTGTTTGCGTTTGCGAGGCAGGTTCTCGGTATTTTCTTCTCGAACCCGGAGACGGTTGGTCATGGCGTCAACCTGCTACGAATTATTGCTCTTTGCATGCCGTTTATGGGTGCACTGATGATGATCGAGTATGTGCATACGGGAGTGGGACTCAACACTCCGGCTATGGTCATCAACATTATCAACGCCTGGCTTCTGCAAGTTGCTCCGATTTTTGTCGTCAGGGAATTCTTCGGCGGCGGCGAACTGGCGGTCTGGTGGATAATGACTTCTGCCGGTGCCGTCAGCGCCTGCCTGTTTTATGCTTACTACCGGCGCGGAAGATGGTTGACCGCGAGAGTGTGATGAAGTGTCACACTTTCTTTCTTTTTCTTTTCTCCTGCCGCCGATACCCGCTCCCATGATGAGTTAACAACGCATCTCCGTGCGTATATGTTTTGATGACTTTGAAACTTAGTATTGAGGGAGTGAAAAGATGAGCATTTTGGTCATAGGCGGAACTGGAACGGTCGGCAGCCAGATTGTGTCGCGGCTGTTAGATCAAGGCGCGAAGGTACAAGTGATGACACACAGTATCGGCAAACTGGCAACTTTGCCGGCCGGGGTCGAAGGCGTCGTGGGGGACTTGGCAGACCCACCATCGCTCCACCGCGCCTTCGGCGGTGTCGAAAGCTTAGTCCTGATAACGGCCGTGCACCCGGACGAAACGGCACGCGGGCAATTTGCCGTCAAGGCTGCCAGGAAAGTTGGTATCAAGAAGATCGTGTTTATGTCCGTAGTAATGCCCCCCGGCTCAGAACGGATTCCACACTTCGCCAGCAAAATTCCCATCGAACAAGCGATCAAGGATTCAGGAATGGCGTACACGATTCTGCGCCCCAACTACTTTTTCCAGAACGATCTGAGACTTAGAGAAGCAATTGTCAAATACGGAGTTTGGCCTCAGCCGATCGGTTCCGTGGGCTTGAGCAGCATAGACGTTCGCGACATCGCCGATGCCGCGGTCAACTCACTTCGCAAATCAGGCCATGACGGAAAGACTTACAATCTGAATGGCCCTGACGCTCTGACCGGCAAAGGCGTGGCCGCAGTTTACAGTCGTCACTTGGGCACTGAAGTCAATTATGGCGGGGATGATCTCGACTCTTGGGCAGAACAAGCCCTTGAGATACTACCGGCATGGATGGTGCATGACTTCCGCATCATGTATCAATTCTTTCAGGACCATGGTTTGCGTGCTGAGCAATCAGAGATCGCCAAGACGGAGTTGGTTCTTAACCATCCACCCCGTAGCTTTGACGAATTCGTGGCTGAAACAGTGTCGCAGTGGAAACAGGTAGTGAAGTAGACACCTGCCCAGTCCGTACTCATCAACCGGTTTGTCTTTGATTTTGATGCTGGCTGCGAATGGAGTAGCACAGGGGCACTGAAGTCAACACCGTAAATGACTGTGCCAGGTACTGTAACCCCATCGTGACTGCATGGCTTGGCACATGGACAGATTTAGCCGCGATGCTATCTGCTCCCGCCCCGCAGAAGACGCGTATGACACAGCAGGTTCGACTGAAGCCTACCTGCGGCGAGTAAATCCTGACTGAACCATCAAATCCCGCAAATCACGTCTTCCTCGTGTTGCAAATTGAGACACTTGTTTCATTGTCAGGAAGATCCGCAAACGATTGGTTGAAGCTGTATTGAACGCGTGTCGATATAATTCAGAGTTAGGGGACTGCTGCAAAACGGCAAGTTAGTGATGCCGACCTGTCTTGCGGACTCGCTTTCGTATTGAAGTTATCGGCAGTCTCGGGCGAATTGAAGAAGACGCAGAATGGCTGTGTCTTAACGATCAAGTTCATGAACTGAAAATAGGGGGGAGCGAATTCATGACGCAGAAATGTCAGAAACTGTTTGTTTGCCATTTACTGGCGCTCTTGCTAATGTCGGGCCTCTTCATTAGTACGGAATGTGTCGCCCAGAAAGTGTTAAAGCTCGGCGGCACAGGGGCGGCGTTAGGAGCGATGAGCAAAATCGCTGATGCATTTCACAAGTTGCACCCAGACATTGAAGTTAAAATCCTGCCGAGTTTGGGGAGCGGTGGAGGGATTAAGGCAGTCGCAGCAGGGGCGCTTCAAGTAGCATTCAGTTCAAGGCAACTAACGAACGAGGAGCGGGTAGCCGGTCTCTCGGAACTGGAGTATGCAAGGACTCCCTTTGTCTTTGTGACAAGAGACTCAGTTGGGGTGGCAGGAGTCACTTCCGAGGGTGTCGTCCAGATGTTTAACGGTGCAATTCCCAACTGGCCTAATGGTCGGCGAATTAGACCGATCATTCGTCCTGACGAGGAAACAGACACCCGTAACGCCAAGGCGATCTCCGCTGGTTTGGCCAGAACCCTCGATAGTCTCCAGAAAGTTCCGGGCATAGTTGTCGCTTTGACCGACCAGGACTGCACCGAGGCAATAGGGGCAGTAAGCGGTACTCTGGCGTTCACGTGCTTGTCGCAGGTATTGACCTGGGAGCGAAAATATGAAGTTCTTTCGTTCAACGGCATAGTACCCAGTGTTTCTAATCTTTCCAACAGCACTTATCCCTTCTATCGATCTTTCTACATCGTAAGAAAGGCCGACGCTGATAAGAGCGCTGGGCTGTTCGTCGACTTCATTCGTTCACCGCAGGCAAGGAAGATATTGGAAGAAACCGGGAACCAGCCTTTGGCGAAAACGCTTGCGGAGAACTAAATGCCGACCGGATACAGAGCAACCCAGATCCTCACCTGGCTGATCGCAATCGTGTTCGGCTTGAGTACTCTGGGAATTCCTACAGGTTATTTCCTCTCGTCCTATCAATTTGTCGCAGGGAGTCTGGAGGCCGAAGCGGAATTCAATGGCAGAATAATAAACCAGATAATCAATGATAATCCAACTATGTGGGAATATGAAACTCTCAGACTCAACGAATACTTGTCAAGGCGACCACGACAGAGCCATGCCGAAATTCGTCGCGTCTACAATTCCAAAGGCGATCTCGTAATTGAAAGTGTCGACAAAATGGCTCCGCCGATAATAAGTCGATCGCTCGAACTGTTTGATTCCGGGGTAGCCGTGGGGCGGATCGAGATCTCCCAATCACTAAGGCCTCTATTCATGAAGAGTGTCTGGCTTCTGCTAATGATAGCGCCAATCGGCCTGGGCATATTCATCATTTTACGAGTCTTGCCGATTCGGATGCTTCAACGGTCGGAAAAAGCGCTTCGAGAATCCGAGGAAACATATCGCACCCTTATCGATACCTCCAATGACGCCATATTTGTGGTGTCCAATGACACGGATCGCATTTTCCACACTAATCGGAGAGCAGAGGAACTGCTTGGTTTACCAACAACAGAGATTTTGAACCGGAGCTTGAAGGATGTTCTTAAGACGGGAGGAGTGGGGAGGAATCCCGATGAGACTGTGTCTAAAGATTCTGTGATTTATGAAATAAATCCGGGCGAACTTTCGCTCATCAGGCCTGATGGCATAGAGGTCATCGCAGAGATGAGCATTAGTGTTTCCGAAATGCGAGGCAAGAAGATAACACAGTGCATTCTGAGGGAAGTCACCGAGCGCAAGGAAGCTGAGCGGCACAGTCTTGAACTGCAGGAAAAGTTGGATCGAGCACAGCGGATGGAAGCCGTGGGCTTGTTGGCTGGAGGCGTTGCCAACGACTTGAACAACATGCTTGGCCCGCTGGTAGGCTACCCGGAATTGATACTGTTGAAATTGCCGGAGGATAGTCCGATGCGCAGACAAGTTATGCGCATTGGTACAGCAGCTCAGGAAGCGGCCGATGTGATTCAGGATCTCCTGACGTTAGCACGGCGCGGACGGTATGAGATGAAGCCAACGGATTTGAATCAGGTAATTGAGAGCTATCTGGATTCTCCCGGTTATCTTGGTCTCAGGGGCGCACGCCCCGGGATTGTCGTGGATCTAAAACTCAGACGTGACATCGCGCCAATCCTCGGTTCCGCTGTCCACCTTGGGAAAGTCGTCATGAATCTCGTCTTCAACGCCTTTGATGCAACCGGTGACAAAGGGAATATAACCATCCGGACGGAACAGCAATCGATTGTCAGATTGCTTTGCGGCTATGAGAACGTCAGACAGGGTGAATATGGAGTGTTGCGGGTGAGTGACACCGGCAGCGGAATCGACCCAGGCGACATCGATAATATCTTTGAGCCGTATTTCTCCAAGAAGAAAATGGGAAGAAGCGGAAGCGGGCTTGGCTTGTCGGTAGTCTACGGCACTATCAAGGATCATAAGGGCTATTACGATGTCGTTTCTGATATAGGGAAGGGGACAGAATTCCTCATATATATTCCGGTAACGACAACTGTCGAACCAGTTACACCCGAAGTCGAAAGGGATTATCGCGGGCAGGAAGACGTGTTGGTCGTTGATGATTCGGAGGAACAGCTTGAACTCGCCAAAGAGCTCATTTCCAGTCTCGGTTACAGGATCGCGACGTCGCGGACTGGACATGAGGCGATCAATTACTTAAGCAACCACCGGGTCGATCTGGTCGTTCTCGACATGATTATGGAGCGGAACTTTGATGGCCTTGATACTTATCGCGAGATAGTGAAAATTCATCCGGGGCAGAGGGCAATTGTTGCGAGCGGGTTCTCACCCACCGGAAGAGTAGCCGAAATGCAAGACCTTGGCGCCGGTGAATACGTCAAGAAACCGTACACTCGTGAAGCAATCGGGAAAGCCATCAGAGCGGAACTGGATAAACAGCGCTCTACCGCTGTTCTTTCAGGGTCGGCATAAACCCGAAATCAAACGTCAGGGTCAAGGATGGGGAGACTCTGGTTATGGGAGGACTCTTGCGGGAGATCAAAGTGAAGACTGTCAAGAAGCTTCCGGGATTGGGCAGCATCCCCTATGTCGGCCGACTGTTCCAACACCACACCACGCACACCGAAAAAACTGACCTGACGGTGTTTATCACACCCAAAGTCGTGTCGCCGTAGCCGTCACACTACGGGTGGTTTTTGATCGGGCATTTTTTGTTGACATAATTGCGCATGAGTCCTTGTTTGAATTGTCTTAAACAAAGAAAGCAAGGAGTCTCAACATGGCAAAAGCTCAAGCAAAAGCAGTCAAGAAGGTTCCGTGCGCCGGCAAGAGCGCCGACGGCAAGGCCTGCAAATGTTTGGTAGTACCTCCGGCGAAGTATTGCAAACGCCACTCTAAGTAGTGCATCTCATTCACCTCTCGCACGTTGCTTGTCGAGATCACTACCCCAGATCGCGATCTTCTTCCGGCAGAGTTGGCAGGATGAATCAAACAGAGGATTAACTGGATGCGCGCCATGATTCTCAGACGGCAGTGTCACCCGCTGGAATTGGTCGAACTGCCGATTCCGATCCCCGCAGTCGGACAACTGTTGATTCGCGTTCACGCCTGCGGCGTTTGCCGCACCGATCTGCATGTCATCGACGGTGATCTCCAAGAACCAAACTTGCCGATCATCCTCGGACATCAGATTGTCGGCTCGGTCGCGGATGCTTCACAGGGTACCGGGCGGTTTAAGGTTGGTGACAAAATCGGCGTGCCGTGGCTTGGCTGGAGTTGCGGCAAGTGCGAATACTGTAACACGGGCAGAGAAAACCTCTGCGATGATGCTCGCTATACCGGCTACCAGATCAACGGTGGGTTTGCTGACTATACTGTTGGCGACGAACGCTTTTGTTTTCCGATTCCGCACGGCTATCCGGACCTTCAGGCCGCTCCCCTGCTTTGCGCCGGACTGATTGGCTATCGCGCCCTCGGTATGACCGGTAACGCGCGACGGATCGGTTTCTACGGCTTTGGCGCTTCGGCGCATATTCTTCTTCAGGTAGCACGTTATCAGAAGCGGGAAGTCTACGCTTTTAGCCGACCGGGCTTCACAGCCAGTCAGGCATTTGCCAAAGAACTTGGAGCGGTTTGGGCCGGCGATTCTCTTCAATCTCCGCCTGTCCCATTAGATGCCGCCATTATTTTCGCACCGGCAGGCCATTTGGTAACCACGGCGTTGAGCGCAGTTGGCAAAGGCGGAGTTGTGGTGTGCGCCGGAATTCACATGAGCGATATACCGTCGTTTCCCTATTCCATGCTCTGGGGGGAGCGCGTTATCAGATCGGTAGCCAACCTGACTCGTCGCGATGGTGAAGAATTTCTGGCGCTGGCGCCGCAGATACCGGTCAAGACGCAAGTGCACGCCTACGTTTTGGAGCGCGCCAACGAAGCTCTCGATGACTTGCGCACCGGTCGTTTCACCGGCGCCGCCGTCATCACGATTACTTAAGCCTGTCTTTTGTCGGATGATGCCGCCACTCGTGACGACTTTGTGGCAATTCCGGCGTGCTCGGAAGATTTTACGGAGTGGTTGCGATAGGCATTGACTGATTCCGCCGCCTGTAACAATGACTTGCTGACGGCCGAACTCTGATCCGAGTTGAGCGTTCCGTGAATAGCCTTTTCAGCTTCGAGCAGAAGGTCATCGGTTGCGAACGGCTTCTGATCCATCGTGTATTCGAACTGCTTCTGCCGGATGAAGTCAATTGTGCCGAGACTGCGACCGCTTGCGGAGATTCCGAAAACTCCTTCTGACTGCAGGTGCTTGGCGACGTCACCGCCGGTAGCTGAATCAGTCTGCGAATTGCCTTCTTGAGACTGCCCGAATTGAAGCGCCGCCGCCAGTTCGCGCTGCATACCGTCTTCATCCGCAGAGTTGGAAACCGGTCCAAACGCCACACCACTCGGTGACTGATCTGATTTCTTCGTCGAAACGCTTGCGGGTACGCTATCAACGGTGAAGGGATTTGCCACTGCGTTGCCGGTTGCCGCTTTGGCAGACGGCTCTGCCATGCGAATCTTTGGTTGCGTAGCTACAGGCAATGATTGACTTAGCAAGTCCAGCGCCTCGGACTTGCCGTAACTCGAAATCTCTTGGCTTTCTTCGGTCTTGGTTAGTTCAAGAGGTGCTACCTTTCTGACTATGCTTCTGGAATGCTCGCTCAGGTTGCCGTCTGCAACCTTGGCAGAATGCTTCTGGTCGGCGGATGACTCCTTAACGGCAACGGCTTTCTTAATGATGGGCCCCCCCGAACCAGGCCCATATCCAGCCGAAACCGGCTTGAACGTTTCTTCGCGTTCGTTGGTTTCAGGGCGCCACCCCGAAGCGGATTTGTCAGGTCCAACGCCTTGAGCCAATATGGACTTGTCCTTTGGTGAACTGCGCTTGAACACATCCAGGGTTGCGGAAGTCCGACCATCATTGCATACCGCCGATCGATTTCCCTTGTGTTCCGTTAGCGGAACAGTCCCCCGGTTCGTCGTCTTCAATGCCGGTTTCATGGGGTTGCGGTTACCTTCGGATTCGTGAACCCCCTGATCCGCCGCTTCCTTCTGCACGTTCTTAGTTGCTCGTGGCGGGCTAGCGTTCGCCTCCCGATAGGTCGTCGTGATATTCGCTCTTAACGTCATGGCCGAACTCCCTTGGTTGCTACTTGGGCCGGAAACTGCGCTCCTCTGCCCAAGAGGAGTCTCTCAATTATCATGCCGAGACAGTGGCGCAAAATCCATGCTGTCTGCCAACGACTTGGACGGCGAAGGGGCTGTTCCAACATTCCCGAATCATTGTTTCATTCCCGCAAGTATGGGGACAGTCCCATTGCCTGGTCCTGTCGGTCTGTCTTGAATCCGGCTGACAAACGGTATGGGCAACAAGCACCTCTGTGTAGGGAAATCCCAATACTCCAAAACACGCGAGAACAGGACTCTCGCCAATGGTCGCATTATGTCCGACTGCCAATAGCCTGATTGACAGTCGGATATGCGCGCAAACGGCGATTGTCTCATTCGTGGCAAGGTTGTTGCGGAAAGAATCAGTCGGCAGCGCGAGTGAAGGAGAAAGTGTGAGCATTATGATAAGCAGCAACTATGCGGGGATGAACACAGTGCGCAACATCTCTCTCATTCAGAGAAGCATCTCACGCACAGCCCAACACCTCGCCTCAGGATTGGAGATAGACCAAGCTTCCGATGAACCGGCTGCGTTGGAGATCTCCGAACAGATGCGCTCGCAAATTGGTTCGCTAACTCAGCACATTAAGAACCTAGAGTTCAATCTCAATAAGAATAATGCGGTCGATTCGGCAATCTCGGAGCTACGTGACAAACTGGCGGGAATCAGAGAGGTTGCCTTGGCTGCCGCCGACACAGTCATGACGACACCTGAGATGGGAAAAGCCTATCAGACGCAGATCAATGATCTGGTCGCAACCTATAATCAGCAACTTTCGAGTGCCGAATACGCTGGTCAAAATCTGTTCGGTAGCTCATCCGGGCCGACCTCCCGGCTAGCGCCGTTACCCGAATTCACCGTGGTCTATCCTGAGGAAGCCGAGGCAACGGTCGGAAAAATCAATAGCGAGATAGCGTCTTTGAAACTCGCTGCGGAAGCCGTCGGGGCGCAATCCAAAAAGGACTATCGGTCGACTGTTAGCTCGCTGGAAGTGGCC